>CAYQMB010000150.1:0-5911 GCA_964418565.1 uncultured Bacteroidales bacterium
CGTATAGCCTGCCTGCTGCGATGCGCAGGTGCTGCATGCAGGAAAGAGTGGCGCGGCTAAGCAAACTCCTTTGCTGCATCTGGCAGCACCCGTATTGCAGCAGGCAGCTAGCAGCCGAAGACCGACGCTTTTTGGTTTTTTGCCTTGACAACGGGATACGACTTTCAGGGTCTTCTCAATCCTCTGTGTTTCATGTTAAATCAGACTTGTATGAAGGAGAAACAGAACGACCCTGAAGGACTTCCTCTCTGCGCTGGCAAAAACCAAAAAGCGGCACGCCCACATAATAGAAATAACAAATTACAAAATTCAAATATCAAATGACTAATGACTAATGACCAATGACCACTGACCACTGACCACTGACCACTGACCAATGACTAATGACCAATAACCAATGACCAGTCCACCACTGACCAATCCACCACTGACCAGTAACCAATAACCACCCCTATTTCACCGGAATTTTCTCTATCCGACGCTGGTGGCGGCCACCTTCAAAATCGGTGGAGAGGAATGTTTTTGCTATTTTCAGACCTTCGTCTTCGGAAATAAAGCGGGCAGGCATGGAACAAACGTTGGCGTTGTTGTGCTTGCGGGCAAGAGCTGCAAGTTCCGTATTCCAGCACAGAGCAGAACGTATGCCCTGATGTTTATTGGCTGTCATGCTGATGCCGTTGCCACTGCCACAAAAGGTAAAGCCCAGGTCAGATTCACCGGATTCCACACTTTCCGCCAGAGGATGCGCGTAATCCGGGTAATCAGTGCTTTCGTCAGACTTAGTGCCAAAATCATTTACCTCGTACGCCTGCTCTTCGAGGTATAGTTTTATCCGTTCTTTAAGTGAGTAACCCGCATGATCAGCGGCAAGTGCTATGATAGGTTTTGTCATAATGCGTTGAATATCTTTGATTAAACATACATGTATACGTTGAGAGCATTGCAGATGTTTGCGGCCATGAAAATAGGAAAATTTGTTTAATTTAGTGGCAAATTCTGAATATGAGTTTTATTGCAATTATACCATCGCGTTACGGTTCTACCCGCTTTCCGGGAAAACCACTGGCTGAAATCAATGGGAAATCCATGATACAGCGGGTGTTTGAACAGGCTTCCAAGTCGTTCGAAACTGTGTATGTGGCTACCGATGACAAACGCATTGCCAGGGCGATTGATGACTTTGGCGGCAAATACATTATGACATCGCGCCGCCACAAAAGCGGAACAGACAGACTGGCCGAAGCTATAGAAAAAATCAGGGAGCTGGAAGGAAAGGATTTTGATGTTGTTGTCAATGTGCAGGGAGATGAGCCCTTCGTTCAGCCCGAGCAATTTGAGCAAATTAAAAAACCATTCCGTTTTAAACGTACCCAGATAGCTACCCTGGCAAAACCGGTAATAAACCAGGAAGATATTTTTAATCCCAACAAACCCAAAGTGATACTTAACCGGAAAAAAGAGGCCATCTATTTTTCCCGTTCTCCCATCCCTTTTGTCCGGGGAAAACGGGAGCAAAAATGGATTTTTCAGCACCAGTTTTACAAACACATTGGCTTGTATGCTTATCGCTACAAGGTGTTGAAAGAAATTGCCGCTTTGGAGCGTACGCCCCTGGAAATAGCAGAATCGCTGGAGCAGTTGCGCTGGATTGAAAACGGGTATAAAATCAGAGTGGAGCTAACCGAGCATGAGACCGTATCAATTGATACGAAAAAAGACCTGGAACGCCTGGAACATATTGGACTGATTTAAGATGCGCATTGCTGTAAATACACGATTACTTCTGAAAGACAAGCTGGAAGGCATTGGCTGGTTTTCTTACGAAAGCCTTAAACGTATAGTGCATGCCCACCCTGAGCATGAGTTTATTTTTATTTTTGACCGGCCGCATTCCGATGATTTTATTTTTGCTGCCAATGTAACTCCGGTTGTGGTTCGTCCGCCGGCAAGGCACCCGTTTTTATGGTGGATGTGGCTTGAATTAAGCCTTCCGCGTGTGCTTAAACGGCTTAAAGCAGACATTTTTGTCAGCCCCGACGGGTTTTTATCCCTGCGCAGTGATGTGCCATCAATACCGGTGATTCATGATTTAAACTTTGAGCATTATCCACAGCAATTACCTCGTCTGGTGCGCTGGTTTTACCGGAAATATTTTCCGAAATATGCCCGTAAAGCCTGCCGTATCGGTACAGTATCGGAGTATTCCCGGCAGGATATTGCGAAAACATATGAAATTGACCCCGAAACGATAGATGTGTATTATAACGGCATCAACGCGCTTTACCAGCCGGCCAGTGAAGGAAAAAAGCAATCGGTGCGTGAGGATATAAGCGGAGGGTTACCTTATTTTGTGTTTGTGGGTGCGCTTAATCCCAGGAAAAATGTACCCGGTTTGCTCAAGGCATTTGAACGCTTCAGAGAGCAGACAAACCACGGCCATAAACTGGTTGTGGTTGGTGATGCCATGCACAAAACAGCAGCCATAAAAAATCAACTTAATTCGATGCGTCATCATAAAGATGTGATTTTTACCGGTCGTTTGCCTGCGCAGGATCTTAGCGGCGTGTTGGGAGCAGCAGAAGCCATGGTGTTTGTGCCGTATTTCGAAGGGTTTGGGATTCCTGTGGTAGAGGCTATGGCGGCAGGTGTCCCTCTGGTTTGCAGTAAGTCAGCATCTTTACCCGAAGTGGCGGGAGAGGCGGCCATTCTGGTTGATCCCGATAATCATAAAGAGATTGCTGAAGCCATGCAGAGAGTTGTTGAGGATGCCGACCTGAGACAGAAGCTAATTGATAAAGGGCACAAACAAAAAATGAAATTCAGTTGGGATAAAACAGCAGAACGATTCTGGAACACCATAGAAACTTGTTTGTATGCTGGTAAGCAATGACAATCAATTTGACGGTAAACTGACAGCCGGCTGCGATGAAGCAGGCAGAGGATGTCTGGCCGGTCCGGTGTTTGCGGCGGCTGTTATCCTGCCGGATGATTACGCCAGCGAATTTCTGAACGATTCAAAGCAGTTGAGTGAAACCAAACGATTGCAGTTGCGCCCTGAAATAGAAAATGAAGCTGTGGCCTGGGCGGTAGCTTCTGTATCACCACAGGAAATTGATGATATCAACATTCTGCATGCATCAATAAAAGCTATGCACATGGCTCTTGAGCAGTTAACATCTGTCCCGGAGGCCTTGCTGATCGATGGGAACCGGTTTAATCCCTGGCGCGATAAACCATTCCGTTGCGTGGTTGGGGGTGATGGTAAAATCGCCAGCATTGCTGCTGCAAGCATCCTGGCAAAAACCTATCGCGATGAATACATGATCAGATTGCATGATGATTATCCTCAATACGCCTGGAACAAAAACAAAGGATATCCAACCAGGCTTCACCGTAAAGCAATTGATATATCCGGGGCAAGTCCTCATCACCGACGCAGTTTTCGCCTAACCGATACGCAGGCAAAATTAGATTTTCCGGAGTAGATTTTACACATAAATTTACTGCAAGCATCACATCTTATTTGTCGTTTTTGAGAGTATTCATAAATTTCACCAAAATCTAACATACTTTTAAGCTTTAATTTAAAAGACTTTACCTACCTTTGCGGCCTCAATTTTTTAAAACTCTGGAAACTAGTTTATGTTAACGAAATTAAGAAACATCGGTATTGCTGCGCACATTGATGCAGGAAAAACAACAGTAACAGAACGTATATTGTACCTGACAGGTATGAATCGAAAGCTTGGTGAAACCCATGATGGTTCTGCTACCATGGACTTTATGAAGCAGGAGCAGGACAGGGGTATTACCATTGCTTCGGCGGCCATTACGGCGAGCTGGAATAAACACCAGATTAATATTATTGATACTCCCGGACACGTGGATTTTACCATTGAGGTGGAACGTTCCCTGCGTGTGATTGATGGCATGGTAGCGGTTTTTTGCGCCGTTGGTGGCGTTGAGCCCCAAAGTGAAACTGTTTGGTATCAGGCCGACAGGTACAAAGTTCCGCGTTTGGCCTTTGTCAATAAGATGGACAGAACCGGTGCTGAATTTTTTGAGGTTGTTGGCCAGATGAACGAATATCTGGATGCGCATGCTATTCCCTTTCAGGTGCCAATGGGAGCCGAAGCAGATTTTAATGGCATGATTGATGTTATTGACGGCAAAGCCTATGAATTTAATGATAAAGAGCGCATTGAAATACCCATTCCGGATGAATACCAGGAAAAGTATCAGGAGGTTCGCAATCAACTGATTGAGCGTCTTTCCGATTTCAATGAAGAAATTATGGAATTGTACCTGGAGGAAAAAGAGATTCCAACGGAATTGCTTCGCTCTGCTGCTCGTGAGGCTACACTGAAGCTTCTGATTACACCGGTGTTTTGTGGCGCAGCTTACAAAACAAAAGGTATACAGCTTCTGCTGGATGCTGTGGTGGACTACCTGCCGGCTCCGCAGGACGTTGGTGCTGTGATCGGACACGATGTGGATGAAGAAGAAAAAACGCATTCCCGTTTGCCTTCTCCCAAAGAACCTTTTTCTGCCCTGGCGTTTAAACTCATCAACGACCCGTATGTGGGTCAGCAAACCTTTACACGCATATATTCCGGTACTGTAAAAACCGGCGAGGAAATCTATAACAGCACCAAAGGCAAAAAGGAACGCATTGGCCGCATTATGAAAATCCGGGCCAAAGAACGCGAAGATGTTGATTCTGCAGGACCGGGTGAAATTGTAGCCCTCATCGGCATGAAAGTCACAAAAACCGGAGATACCTTATGCAATGTTAATCATCAGTTGCATCTGGAAACCATCAACGTGCCACCGCCGGTGATTGAAATGAAAATTAATCCCAAGTCCCGTAAGGACCAGAGCAAACTTGGAGAGGCGCTGGCAAAACTGGTAAATGAAGACCCGTCTTTCAACGTGCACTTCGATGAGGAAACAGAAGAAAACGTTATCGCCGGTATGGGTGAATTGCACCTGGAAATTATTGTAGACCGCCTGCGGGAAGAGTTTAAAGTGGATGTGGAAGTTGGAGAACCTTCTGTGGCCTACCGCGAAGCCATTACTCAGGAAGTGGAACTGGAACACCGTTACGCCAAACAAACCGGCGGAAAAGGACAGTTTGCCCAGATGAAAATCCGTATTGAACCGCTGGAAGAAGGCGGGTACGAATTTATCGATCGCATTAAAGGTGGTCGCATTCCGGCCGAATTCATTCCATCGGTAGATAAAGGTGTGCAAAAAACCATGAGCGAAGGTATTATGGCCGGCTTCCCGATTGAAAACATACGGATTACCTTGCTGGATGGAAAATACCACCCGGTAGATTCCTCTGATCAGGCATTTCAGGCGTGTGCCGCAATATGTTTCAAAGACGGTTTCCACAAGGCTAAACCTATCCTCATGGAGCCCGTTATGAAACTTGAAATCAACACTCCGGATGACTACATCGGCGATATTGTGGGGAATGTTAACCGCCGCAGAGGCCGTATTGATTCCATGCGCCGTTACCGCAAAGGCTCACAAAAACTCAACGGTACTGTGCCGCTTTCAGAAATGTTTGGCTATTCATCAACACTGAGAAACATTTCCAGTGGTCGTGCCAATTATTCCATGGAATTTCACAAGTACATGCCACTTCCCGAATCCACTCAGGAAGAGGTGCTGGAAAAACTCCGCAAAAAAGAGGAAGAGAAGAAAAACTAACACATTTTAAGATAACATCGTGTAAAAAGGGACGTAGGCTAAGCAGCTGACGTCCCTTCTTCTTGTTTTGTGCAACGGGTCACCCAAAAAATATTTTCCTGTTTTTTTTTGATTTAGAGCTTTAATAACTATATGATATTTAAATAGATGAAAAATATGGCTGAAAGATTTGCATTAATAAAGGCTTCCAGTT
>CAYQMB010000151.1:0-5882 GCA_964418565.1 uncultured Bacteroidales bacterium
ATAAGTAATGCTTTAACGGTGGTTTTTCTTGTGTTGTGTTGTGTTGTGTTGTGTTGTGTTCATACTGGTTTTTTTTGCGTGTTAAATATGCGCTGGAATAACACAAGTATAGGAATAATATCTTAAAAATCAAAACCAACCCAATAAAAAGTGCTAATTTAGAATGACCACTAACGGTATAGTACTAATAAAATACAATGTGGGCCGAAAAGTGTATGTAAGTGCAATTTTGGTGTATGGTGATTTTAAATAGATGATGCGCTTGTCTGTGATCATTAGTACAAAGGGCAGAAGGATATGTTGAGCCCTGCTTGCCTGATTTATTCTATAATTTGACAGGTGGTGCTTAAGGATACTTTACAGGAAGCGTTTTCTCTTAATTATTGGTTAAAGCCGGTAAAACAAGCTGGTGAATTTCACAGATTTACTACTTTTGTTGCGGATATGAATCTGGATGAAACATATATGCAGCGTTGTCTGGAGCTCGCCCGTCACGGTTTGGGCCATGTCAGTCCCAACCCTATGGTGGGTGCTGTTATCGTGAAAGATGATACCATCATTGGCGAAGGCTATCACCGGAAAATCGGTGAAGCTCACGCTGAGGTCAATGCTATTGCTTCTGTTGAAAATCAGGCAGACCTGACATCATCCACTATGTATGTCAATCTGGAACCATGTGTTCATCATGGAAAAACACCACCATGCACCGATCTCATCATCCGCAAAGGCATTCCAACCGTCGTTGTCGGGATGACAGATCCCAACCCCAAAGTGGCAGGAAAAGGCGTGGAAAAGCTGCGTGATAACGGTGTGAATGTGATCACAGGTATGTTGGAGGATGAGGCTAAGGAACTCAACCGCCGTTTCATTACTTTTTTCACCCAAAAGCGTCCGTATATAATTCTCAAATGGGCTGAAACCCGCGATGGATTCATTGATGTCAAGCGTCCGGTAGACCGCAGCAGTCATCCGAGCTGGATTACAAACAAATTTGGCAAGATGCTGGTGCACAAGTGGCGCACTGAGGAAGATGCCTTTATGGTTGGCACACACACCGCAATTATGGACAACCCGCAGCTTACCGTACGCGAATGGACCGGAAGAAATCCCCTTCGGGTGAGCATTGATTATGACGGCACCCTGCCTCAGGATTTGTCATTGTTTAACGATGATGCTGACAGTCTGGTGTTTACCGGAAAAGAAAACAGTGAGTCCGGCCGCTTGAAACGCTTGTTTATCAGCAGCCGTAAAGATAATATTCAGGAAATTTTAAGTCTTCTTTATCAACAAAACGTGCAATCGCTTGTGGTAGAAGGAGGCGCTGAATTGTTAAATTCATTCATAAACAAAGGCCTTTGGGATGAAGCCCGGGTGTTTGTGGGTGAATACCATTTCGGCGAAGGGGTGGAAGCTCCGCGCATTCGTGGTGTGAAGATGAAGCATCAGCAATTTGGAAACAGTGAATTAAAAATATTGAACCGATGACACTGAGAAACACATACGTTAATCTGCATCCCTCAATCAGGCTTATGATTGTGTTTGCTCTTGTGTTTATCGGTTTGTTTATATCTCAGATCATTTCCGGTATCATCCTGTATTCCGCAACCTCGTCTGAAGTAGCTGTTACTGAAATGTGCATTGAAAACGTGAACGTTAACCTGTTGAAAATTATTCAGGTGATAAATTCATTGTTTACTTTTTTACTGCCGGCTTATGTTATAGCGCTTATTTCAAATCCCGACCCGGTGTATCATTTAAAAATGCGCCGCAGGCCAGACCTCAGACAGACTGTGATGACCATCGCCCTGATTTTTTCAGGAATTGCTCTGATTAATATGATGGCATACTGGAACAGCAAGCTGGATTTACCACAGGGGATGGAGAGTCTGGAGCAGCTTATGCTGAACATGGAAAAATCTGCCCAGCAGTTGCAGCAGCGAATGCTTGGAGTTGATAACATTGGTGGGTTGTTCGTAAATTTGTTTGTGATTGCTCTGGTACCGGCAGTGAGTGAAGAGCTGCTTTTTCGCGGCATCATTCAGCGAACCATCAAAGAGTGGACAAACAACATTCACGTTGCCATCATTGTCACCGGCTTTTTGTTTTCATTTGTGCACTTTCAGTTTTTTGGGTTTTTACCGCGCATGTTTCTCGGTGTTGTGTTTGGATACCTGCTTTACTGGTCTGGTTCGTTATGGGTCCCGATAATAGCGCATTTTGTGAACAATGCACTGGCTGCTATATGGTATTTCATTTACTTTAAAACCAACGAAGCTGCTCCCAACCCCGATGAGTTTGGAGCTGACCCGTCCTCCATCTGGCTGTATGTATCAATCGCGGCCTTTACGGGTATAATCGTTTGGTTTGTGCGGTTTCGAAACCAACGGAAAGTTGGGGGATAATCTGCCCTAAAAATACCGGCTCAACTGTGAGGGGTGTGTTCTCGCACCCAGCATGATGCCATAGTTAGTGAAGGTGGTTAAGGTTTCAGATCCTGATTTTCTGTAAAACGCGCGGGCAAATATTTCAAGGCTGCCTTGCGGTGCTGCCAGCCAGGAAAATTCGGATTCAAGGTATATCCATCGACGTTTAATGCCCTGCAGTATCTCATTTCCATAAGTTGATGCCGGAATGTAACCCATGTTGGGTCCGTCGCTTACCGGATAAAAAATATTCTCACCCATGCTTGTACCTGTGGGGCTTTCACCCTGAATGGCATAAAACCCTGTAAAGCTGAGCCGGTACATGCTGAACTGATAATTGATGTGACCCAGCATTTCCACAAAATTTGCTCCCAGAGGGTGAGCCAGCGACTGATACTGATGGGTGTATGTCTGGCTGATGTTGTTGTGAGCATACACAAACGGCCTTACTGCATTGGCTTCCGCCTGCACAAACAAGCCGTTAAGCCCAAAGGCATCATAGAGTTTGATGCCAAACTGACCACCATATTTGTTGGCAAACCAGCCGTAATCAAAACTGTCGTCATCCGGATTTAAGCGGTGCCGGATGTCCATCGCCAGTTCGCCCACCTTAAGGTCATCCAAAACAAATTGTCCGTATAAAACGCATTTTCCGAACGGATTGTATGAGATGTTAAAGCCCAGCAGAGCATTGTCAGAGCTTCCAAGTGAAAATTCAACCGGGCGGAAAAAGATGAACGGATTGAGGTATTGCGCCTCAAATCCGCCGCGTTGTTCGTTTGTCCACACAACGCTCTCAAACAAACCCAGGCTGACACGTTTGTGAATGTTCCAGCTCAGATAGTGCATGAGTGCAAACTTTCCGGGCTCCGGATCAAATGTCTGATAAGTGCTGTTGTTTAGCCACATCCAGTTGATGCGGTAGAGGATGTTGTCAACATCGGCATACAGGGATGCGTATGGGTAGGGGCTGCTGTTATCCGACAAAAGCAGTGAGCGGTAACCATCACCAACGACATGTTTGCCCATGCCTGTTTCAAGGCTTAATACCCATGGTGATTGATAATGCAGGTAAACATCCGGCATCCAGCCGACATTCCAGTGCCTGTTGATTCTTGATTGTGCAGTGTATCCGGGAATAATCTGCCTTTGCTGCATGCGGAGTCTGAGGTAATATGGCTGCACACCGGCAAACATTTCAGCACCTGCATGCAATGCTACCTGATGATTTCCGGCTTTGTATGCCAGATCGGTGTTAAAGCCAATGCTGTTGTTGCTGGAAAATTCCTTTTCCTGCAACATGCCGGCACTGATGTAAAATGACGGGTAAAACGAAAAGTACAGGTTCTCTTTTTCCAGTTTATACTGAGAAAATTTTTGTGCGAGGCTGTCGGCCGGGTTCAGATACAAATGATTGACGGATGTGTGACCGGCAGATGAGTCGCTCAGTTGCCGTTTTTCCAGCATCAGCCGTGTGCTTTCAGTCATGCCTGTATTCAGCCAGTTTTGTGCGCTCAGCGAGCTGCTGAACAGAAGCAGTAAGGCAGGGGCAATATGGAACAGGCATCTTTTCATCAGAAATCACGAATTAAACGGTTCAGGTTTGTTTTTGTGCCAAATCGCAACCACATCAGGTCGTTTTCTGCAGTGTGGCGGTAGCTGATGCCAGCAAACGCCAGCCAGTGCCATGCCGGATTGATGATATACGCTACTTCTGTTTCGGCATACAGAAAGTTTTCCGCCGGTCCGGCAATAAATGCTCCGTCTGTGGGATATCCGGCAGGCATTACCACCTCGTTTTGTTCTTTTCCGCGCCGCATGTAGCTGATTTTTGCACGCACAGGAAAGCGTTTATAGCGGTATTGTAGCTCACCCAGAAATTCAGCCAGATTGGAACCTCCCGGATGGGCTACCGGCTGGTTGTAATGAGACCATCCGATTTCAGGTGTCGTGGATGCATAGGTGTTGGCGCGAATGTAATTATGTTCTGCCCGTGCATGCAGGTTTTTGATTCCCATGATATCGTAAAATACGGCACCAAGCTGCCAGGCATAGCGATTGTACGGATTTTTGAAGGTCAGGCTGCTGGTGTGCAGATCGTCAATGAGCAGTTGCAGGTAGTAATGGCTGTTATCCAGACGTAGCAAAGCATCAAAGCCTGTGATCAGATTGTCCCGGCTGTCGGTGCCCATCCAGGCAGCACGAATGCCCGGCAGGGGGTTGAGCATTTGTGGGTTAAAATCAGAATGCTGATTGTCAACATTGAACAATACGGCTTCGATAAACGCCAGCCTGAAAATATCGCTGAAGTGATACGCCAGTATGTTGTAACTGCTAAACTTGCGTTGATAGTTGCCTTCCAGGTTCTGGGCCGTTTCCCAGTTCATTAGGTTGTTGAAATTGGGATTCATCCACTGCATACTGAGGTTGGTGTAGCGCCAGTTTCCGAATTCAAGGCTGGTCTGAAGAAATAAAGACTGAAAGGTGGCATCGGAAAGAAAAAGGCTGCGGTGGCCTTCGCCGATGAAGGGTTTATCGTGACCAAAGCGGAGATTTAAAAATTCTGCGGGCTGTATTTCTATGCTGCCGTATGCAGAAGCGTAATCCCAGTCGCTTTCGTTGTATGGTTTCATGCGGCCATAACCGGGAAGTACGCCATAAGTGGCAGCGTAGTTGTTGAGGTAATCCGGAAAGTGCCCCTGATTTTCAAAAAAGCTGGTATGAAACCATACTTTTTCGCTGAAATTACCGTGAATTTCTGCCCCCCGGGTGTTTATCCATGTGCTGCCGTCCTGATGTTTCCCAACCTGAAAGTTGAATGCCGGGTTGAGAACGATGTGGTGATTTCCCCCGTTGGATTGCAGAGCAGGTTTGTTCAGCAGCCAGTTAAAAAAGCCGGATTTGGTATTCAGGCTGTCGGTAATGGTTTGAAGCTGATTGTGGTACACCAGGTTCAGGCTGGTCTTCAGGCTTTGCCGTTCGGATTCAAGGCTGTTAAGCTCTCGTTTTCCCAGAGGGCTTTGAGCAGCCAATGTAATGGATAACAGTCCGAATACCAGAATCAACCCGTGTTTCATGTGAGGAAATATACAAATTATTTTGGATTCGGGCAAAAGGCCGTTGGCCGGGAGCATGCAATCTTTCAGGACGGTATGAATTTGACGTATACCGTTAAATCAAAATGTTATTGTCCACTGCATGAAGATGTGACGGGTTGATGCTGTGCTGGAGCATTATGTCCCGGTAGGGACAGAATGTCGGTTAGCTGTTTCCTGGTAATCAGGTTGAACAATCGGAAAACCTGCGCCCGGGCGGAGGCGGATAGCTTGCCGCCGGCAGTGCTTTTGCTGCCTGTAGCTGTGGCAGAGTGGCGGAATCAAACTCCTGTCCACAGCTTTACAGGCAGCAAAAGCAATGCCCGGCAACTAGCAGCCGCCAGCCTGCCCACTATCTAAAAGT
>CAYQMB010000152.1:0-3856 GCA_964418565.1 uncultured Bacteroidales bacterium
TTTATTAATTTTGTCATATGGAAAGCTTAAAAACATTACCACAATTAAAGCATTTGAACAGCGGCAATTTTTTTCTGATTGCGGGACCCTGTGTCATTGAAGATGACGATATGGCCGAACCCATCGCCCGAAAAATACGCTATATAACCAACAAGCACCAGATTCCTTTCATTTTCAAAGCCTCATACCGGAAAGCCAACCGTTCCCGGCTGGACAGTTTTACAGGCATTGGGGACCAGCGCGCCCTTCAAAACCTTAAAAAGATTTCGCGGGAGCTTAACGTTCCGGTTATTACGGACATCCACGAACCTGAAGAGGCCGAGATGGCTGCAGAATATGTGGACATCCTTCAGATACCTGCATTCCTGTGCCGGCAGACAAGTTTACTTGTAGCGGCTGCAAAAACAAACAAGATCATTAACATTAAAAAAGGGCAATTTTTAAGTCCGGAATCCATGGCTCATGCCATTCGTAAAGTTCAGGAATCCGGCAACGATAAAATATGGCTGACAGAGCGCGGCACCACCTTTGGATATCAGGATCTTATTGTTGACATCCGTGGAATCCCAAGAATGCAGGCCCTGGATGTACCCGTTGTGCTGGACGTAACGCACAGCCTTCAGCAGCCCAACCAATCGGCGGGAGTTACCGGCGGGCAGCCGGAAATGATAGAAACCCTTGCTAAATCTGGTATTGCAGCAGGTGCGGATGGTATTTTTCTTGAAACGCACCCCGATCCGGCCAATGCCAAATCAGACGGTGCCAATATGCTTAAACTCGACAAACTGGATGATCTGCTGAGTAAACTTGTAAAAGTCCGCCAGGCGATTATTAATTAAACTTTTAAGTATTAAGGCAGAAAATCTTCAGTAAAATTGAGCGGTAACAATTGCGATCCGTTTTCAAATATCCATACCTCCTCTTTTCCGGCAAGGATAACACGCATCTCCTGCTCATACCGCGTTTCGGTTTCCTGCAATACCTGACGACACGATCCGCAAGGCGATACAGGCTGGTCTGTTATTCCGGCATCTCCGGATTCAGCCATCACCAGCAAATCCATTACGGGGACATCCGGATACTCGGCATTGGCATAGAACAGCGCAACCCTTTCGGCGCATAAACCGGATGGATAGGCTACATTTTCCTGGTTGTTCCCGGTAATTATCATACCGTTTTCAAGCCTCACGGCCGCTCCCACCCTGAATTTACTGTATGGGGCATAAGCCCTCGAAATGGCATCTTTGGCTCGTTCAACAAGTTCTTTTACATCGGTAGGTAATTCATTGTATCCATACCTTTGATAGGATATTTTCAATTCTTCCTTCTTCATATGATAAAAATACAAAAAATTCGTTAAAGTTTTATAATCAGCCAAAGAATCCCCCACCCTGCTGGTGAAAAGGTGAAAATATTTTGCCGAAAAGTCTGCGCATCATGACACGGATTACAAACAAAAATATTGACAAGTTCACTTTGGTAGGCGATAAAGTCCTCATCAAACCAAAAGAAAGCAGCACAAAAACAAAGTCGGGTTTGTATCTGCCTCCCGGCGTGCAGGAAAAAGAAAGCACTCACAGTGGTTACATCATCAAGGCCGGACCGGGTTATCCCATACCGGCATTACAGGAAACCGACGAAATCTGGAAGCAAGACGAGGAAGTAAAATATGTACCTCTGCAGGCTAAACCCGGCGACCTGGCTATATATCTGCACAAGAGCGGTTTCGAGATTGAATTTAATGACGAAAAGTACATCATTCTGCCGCATACGGCAATCCTCATGCTCATCAGAGACGAAGGGCTGTTTGAATAAATAAGCAGGAAATCATTCAGCATAGGAATTATTCACCCGACAGACTATAGCATTTCACCTGTCTTATGAATGCAGGTATTTGTATGCATGCCTAAAATTTATTACCTTGGTAGTGTAAAACTGAAAACCAGTGTTTTTTATGGTAAAAAAACCCAACTATATCATGGGCGCTGTCTGCGGTGATGTTATCGGTTCCGTTTATGAATTCAATAACATCAAAACTACCGATTTTCCCCTGTTCAGCGAAAACACAACCTTTACAGATGATACCGTTCTTACCATTGCAAGCATGGATGTCATTTTAAATAAGCTGGATTACACAGAGACCTATCACAGGTATGCAAGAAAATACCCCGGCCGTGGTTATGGTAGAAATTTTATGGAATGGATTCTGTCTGACAAGCCTTCTCCGTACAACAGTTGGGGAAATGGTTCAGCCATGCGTGTAAGTCCTGTTGGCTGGGCATACAATACCCTGGATGAGGTTATGACAGAGGCAAGAAAAAGCGCGGAGGTAACACACAACCACCCGGAAGGCATCAAAGGCGCACAGGCAGTTGCTGTAGCCGTACTCCTTGCCAGAACGAACAGCAGTAAGACTGCGATAAAGCAGTATATAGCCGACACATTCAATTATAATCTGAACAGAAGTCTTGATGAGATACGCCCCGGGTATCATTTTGATGTCAGTTGCCAGGGTTCTGTACCTGAAGCCATCATTGCCTTTCTTGAAAGCTCAGATTTTGAGGATGCCATCCGGCTGGCCATATCAATCGGAGGAGACAGCGATACCATCGCATGCATGACGGGTGCCATTGCCGAGGCGTTTTACAAAGACATATCCGACTACATAAGAAAACATGTGCTGAATTTTCTCCCGCAGGAAATGCAGAATACAATGGCCGCATTTTCGCAGCGATTTAATGATTAAAAATTTGTAAGATAGTGGCTACACGATTAAAAAACGGATAAAAACACATAAAGCCGTCCAATCATAAAGCTCAGTTACAATGCATTATAAAAAAAGACAGAAATGAAAAAAACATTATTGACAATTGTTGCTTTTAGCCTTTTCTTTAATTTAGTAAAAGGACAAGATTTTAGTATTCGTCTGTTTGTGACAGACAGTTATAACAGGAAGGACACTGTTGAATTTGGATTAAAAAATGCTGCTACTTTAGGAATTGACAGTTCCTTTGGAGAGCAGGATATTTATGGTCAACCCTGGGATTCTTTAGATATGAGAATAATTCAAAGAGATAGCATCTCTCATCATTGTCTAACAGAATCACACTGGCCAGGTAATTCTACAGCTCCTGAATTATACTATCCGATAAATCGTGACCTTAAGGTTGACATTAGACCATTCCTTGGTCAGTTCGGGACGATATACATGAATTTTGAGATTCTTATTAAATCAGCCAATCCACCTATTACCATAACAACTGATTTTTCTGAAATTGCATGGAATATGTATGAGAACTGGTCGGCTTTACATTTATTAGACACAAGCTGTAATACTGTAGAAACAAAACCCATTCATTTTAGTGATTACAATGACACCATTTATACATCAAATGACACCTTAACAACCTTAGTAGCAGAGTTTCAACATGAAGTAAGCGTTGGGGAGATTAAGGGGAATAACATCAAAATATATCCAAATCCAGCACAATCAGAAGTAAAAATTGTTGCAGACATTCCAACTATGGCCAAACTCTATGATATTGTTGGAACCAAAATAAATGAATGTGAAGGAAACAATATGAGCATTGATGAATTAAAAACCGGCTTATATATTATTCGTATTTTTGATAAAAATGGGAATCACCTAAGAACTGAAAAATTGATTAAAGAATAAGGCACGTAAGTGCATGCCGGTTTCAAAGGGGAACAGCCCAAAAGCAAAACCCAGTGTTCCTCCTGCGTCGGAACCGGCTTTCGTTTTATCCCAAAGCCTGAAAACAAGGTTAAAGAGATTAGCTTCGCTGATCTCAGAGGGGAACAGCCCAAAAGCAAAACCCCGTTCCTCCTGCGTCGG
>CAYQMB010000152.1:3956-5792 GCA_964418565.1 uncultured Bacteroidales bacterium
CCGTTCCTCCTGCGTCGGAACTGGGTTTCTTTTTGCCCCCGCGCCTGAAAACAAGTTTTCGGCGCGGGGGCAAAAAGAAACCCCACCAATCGTATGATTGATGGGGTTTTGCTTTTGTAGCGAGGGAGAGATTCGAACTCTCCACCTCAGGATTATGAATCCTGCGCTCTAACCAACTGAGCTACCTCGCCTTGTTTTGACACGTTGACAGTGTTTAATGTATTCACTGTTTCAATTGGGAGTGCAAAGATAGCAATATCTTCATTTAAGCAAATTTTTACAGAAATATTTTTCACAAAATCTCACCCTTCACAAGCCAACAGTAGCAGGTTGTCTTGCGAAACTTAAATTGTATCAGGCACTTATTATGCACTTACAAATGCATAAATTGGCAGGATATCTTGCATGTCTTTATAATTATTCCTATCTTGCTTGACTGATTAAACAATTGTTGCCATGAGTGAAAAAATTAAATTCGAATTAGAATATACCTTAAATACCTCGCCCAAGGTTCTTTATACACGTCTGGCTACAGCCAGCGGATTGTCCGAATGGTTTGCCGATGATGTATTAATCAGCGATGATACATTTACCTTTCTTTGGGATGGCAGTGAGCAGGAAGCTAAGCTACTGGGCAAAAAAGCCAATGAGTACGTCAGGTATAAATGGACTGATGATGAAGATGAGGATGCGTTTTTCGAATTCCGCCTGTCAAAAGATGAATTAACAAGCGATTTGGCGCTTATCATCACCGACTTTGCCGATGACGAAGAAGAAAAGGAAGACAATATTGAGTTGTGGGATACTCAGATTCAGGAACTAAAGCGTATCCTGGGGCTCTGATAAAAAGCGGATGCCTTACACAATAATCCTTACGAAAAAAGCATTATTTTTGCAGTCACATTTTTAAAAGAATTGCGCATTGGCAAAACTGCATAAATACATCATTAAATCCTTTATCGGGCCACTGATAATTACCTTCTTCATTTCCATTTTCCTTTTGTTGATGCAGTTTTTATGGAAATACATCGACGATCTGGTTGGAAAAGGCCTGGAATGGACAGTCATTGGAGAATTGTTGATGTATGCCTCGGTTACCCTGGTTCCAATGGCGCTTCCACTGGCCTTGCTGTTATCCTCCCTGATGACATTTGGCAACCTGGGTGAAACCTATGAATTGTTCGCTCTGAAATCAAGTGGTATTTCCCTGTACCGCATTATGAAGCCATTGGTTGTGTTGGTTGTTTTCATCAGCATCGGGGCCTTTTATTTCTCAAACAACCTGCTTCCATACACCAACCTGAAAATGCGCACCTTGCTGTATGATGTGCGCAATCAGCGTCCGGAAGTCAGCATACAGGAAGGCATATTCACCAATGCAGTGGACGGCTTCAGCATCAAGGTGAAAGAGAAAGACAAAAAAGACAACAGCCTGCATGATATTCTGATATATGACCATCGCGACAAAACCAAAACAGCAACAATCATAACAGCGGAATCCGGCAGCATGAAAGTAACATCGGACAAGTCCTATATTATTTTCAAACTGTACAATGGCCATGTATACGATGAAATCAAACAGCACAAGCAACGGGGGAAACGCACCTACCCCTATCAAACCACAGATTTTGAACAACAGACCATCTACATCAAAACAGAAGGATTCGGCCTGAGCCGGAGCAATGAAGACCTTTTCAAAGACAATTTTGAGATGCTGAGCCTCGATCAGCTTGATCAGGCAATGGATTCGCTGGGGTATGAACTCATTCGACGCAAACAGGTTGTAGGAACCAATGTCCAGAAGTACTCCCTGTTCAGGGGATTGCGCATCCGGAA
>CAYQMB010000153.1:0-5779 GCA_964418565.1 uncultured Bacteroidales bacterium
CGAATACGAATATTCAAACATAGATGTCACACAAAGCCGAAAGGTCTCCGAGGATGAAGATTATTTTACCCTCTTTGAGTTTTCAGCAAAATGGGATCCCGTGCCTACCATGCTGTGCCAGAATCACACCTTTATGGTTAAAGGCTTTATGGGACAAACCACTGCGTATAACACAGAACTGATAAAACCTGACGTTCTTGTAATGGGTGAAAATAAGTCGGCAGGTGAAGCACGTTACCTGCACGGAGAGTTTGGTAAAGGTACCTGGACATTCCTGGGCGGACACGATCCCGAAGATTACCGCCACTTTGTCGGCGATGAAAAAACAGAACTGGAGTTGCATCCCAATTCTCCCGGCTATCGTCTGATCCTGAATAACATTTTGTTCCCCGCTGCCAAAAAGAAGAAAATCAAGACCTAGGCTTGTACGTTGCCATCATCAGGCCGTCACGTACCGGTAAAATGAAGTTTTCAAAATCTGCATCTTCTGTGATTAGCGTGTTGAAATCCTGGATGCCTTTGGTCATACCATCACGTGCGTAGGGTGTTTCGGTTACCTTTCCGTCCCACAATACATTATCGGCAATCAGCAAACCACCCGGACGGATTTTATCTTTGCATAAGCTGAAATATTCCGGGTAATCCCGTTTATCACCATCAATAAAAACCATGTCGTAGGTATCTTCCAATCCGGGAATTATGGCTTTTGCATCTCCGATAATCAGATTGATTTTTTCCTGCATACCGGCCTGCTCGATGTACTTGCGTATGAAATCCTCCAACTCATCATTTATTTCAATACTTGTCAGCAAGCCGTTATCCTGTAATCCTTCAGCCAGGCACAAGGCAGAATATCCCGTGTACGTACCAATTTCAAGAATGCGTTTGGGTTGCTTCAGCTGACTAAGCATGGAAAGAAAACGCCCCTGTATGTGTCCCGAAGCCATGCGTGGATGCATGGCATGAAGATGCGTTTGGCGGTACAGCTCCTTTAATGCTTCAGACTCTCTTACCGAATGATTGTGTATGTATTGTTCCATTTCTGTAGTCAGTGTCATCTTTTAACCATTTTAGTACAGGAAGCGAAAAGTAATGTTTTCAATGCTAAAATGTGACTTTTTGTGATGGTTTTTTTGTGTGTTTTTGAGTGTGTAAAAAACCAGTCTTTCCACTGAAAAGTCGTTAATAATTGAAATAGTGACTATTAGCTACTGGTTTTTGGTGCTTCCATTCGATATTGGTGTTAATTTATTGTTCATAAGATCACTGATTGATAACAATAATTTAATCCAAAAGAAGGAGTTTTTGCCGTATATTTGTAATTATAGGGAAAATGGCCATTTAAAAGTATGGTTTTCTGTCTGTTGGGAAAAAATTACGCTTATGAAAAAAACAATGGGGATATTTAAAACTGTTGCATTCGTTTTTGCTACCTTACTGTTGGGGAACAGCGCCTGGGGGCAGACACAATTGTTTCTTGAAGACTTTGAGGATGCAACCTATATTTATACCACAAGTGTTGCTGAATTCAGTGATGGTGATTTTGATTATTTTACTAGCACTGTAAATAATGCAATTGGAGGCGTTTCTTTCACTAACATTCAGGGGTCTGGTTATTTTGCTGCTCAGGATATCGATGGTGAAGGAGCAACACTGCCGGTTTCTTTTAATATTGATGATATAAATATTTCGGGCTACACAGATATCACCTTTAAAGTTTATCTGGCTGAAGATGATGATGGAAGTAATGAAAATTGGGATGCTGCAGATTATGTGCATTTTACATATGATATTGATAATACAAACTCATATTCTAATCTACTTTGGATAGAAAGTAGTGGGGGCACAAATACAGAACCTGCAATTGATACAGATTTTGATGGAACTGGTGATGGAGCTGCAATAACTGATGAGTTTATACAATATTCTGTTTCCATTCCTTCTACGGGAAATGACCTTGATATTCAAATTGAGATTGATCTTAATTCTGGCGATGAAGATATTGCCATTGATCATATTGAAGTGTATGGTACATCTACCGGCCCCACAATAAACCTTTCAGCATCTTCCCTTACCGGCTTTTCCTATGAAGAAGGCAGTGGCCCGTCAGCAGAGCAAACGTTTACGGTTGAAGGGAGTAACCTGACGGATGATATCGCACTTTCAGCTTCCACCAATTACGAAATATCCGAATCCAGCGGAAGCGGTTTTGGTAGTTCAATTTCCTTAGGGCAATCAGGAGGTTCAGTATCTACAACCACAATCTATGTGCGTCTTAAATCTGGCCTTAGCATTGGAACCTACGTAGAAGACATTACAGCTTCAAGCAGTGGAGCAACAAATCAAACGGTAACATGTGATGGAAGTGTTACAGCAATTGGAGTAAGTGGGTGTTCCAATGATTTGATAATATCAGAATATGGAGAAGGGTCTGCCAATAATAAATACATTGAGATTTATAATGGAACGGGTTCTTCTGTTGATTTGTCTCAATACATTTTAAAGCAGTCATACGGTGGAGCAGGTTGGGATACTGATCCTAATTCATGTTATAACATGCCTCTATCAG
Organism: uncultured Bacteroidales bacterium; assembly: GCA_964418565.1. Lineage (GTDB taxonomy): Bacteria > Bacteroidota > Bacteroidia > Bacteroidales > ML635J-15 > JAQIBY01. The sequence continues at coordinate 2,570 of CAYQMB010000153.1, forward strand.
GTACTCTCGCTTATGAAGATGTGTTCGTAATTGCTGCGAGTGATGCAGATGCATCAATATTGGCAGAAGCAGATATGACAGTGACATACAATAACTCTGTTCAGGGAGGAAAAATAGTATTCTTTACGGGAAACGATGCAATTGGGTTGTTTAATGGTACTACATTGATTGATCTCTTTGGGGATCCAACCAGTGGTTCAATAATTCCTGTTGCTGGTTATTCGACTTATGGTCAGGACCATACGATAGTCCGAAAGAGCAATGTTTATGATGGCAATACTGATTGGACAAGTTCCTCAGGTACAAATACAACAGATTCTGAATGGGTTGGTTACGCACAGGATACGTGGTCGTATTTGGGTTCTCATAATATGTTGGCATGTGATCCTATAATAACAATTAGTCCGTCATCATTAAGTGATTTTAACTATTCTGTTGGAAATGGTCCTAGTGCTGAACAATCATTTACAATTTCAGGTTCGAACTTGAATGCAAATATTAGCATTGCAGCACCGACAAATTATGAAATTTCAACAGGTACAGGAGGTGCTTTTGTTGCGACTGATCCAATCACCTTAACTGAATCCGGAGGTGATGTAGCTGAAACTACCATTTATGTTAGATTAAAATCCGGGCTTTTGGGAGGAGAATATAATAATGTAGACATTACAGCAACAAGTACAGATGCAACAGACCAAACTGTAACGTGTAGTGGTTATGTTTGTGGCACTCCAAGTAGCGAAGCAACAAGCCTAAACTTCCCAAACACACAATACGATCAGATGGATGTTTCCTGGACAGCCGGTGATGGTGAAAATCACCTCGTGGTAGCCAGCACTTCACCCATTACCGGAGCACCCTCGGATAACACAAGCTACACCGCCGATGCCAATTTTGGCGACGGCGCCACACTAAATGCAGGCGAATATGTTGTATACGCTGGCAGCGCAACCAGTTTTACCATGACCGGACTCAACAGCGATACGCAATATTACTTCAAAATATTTGAGTACAATTGTGAAAGCGGCAACGAGCAGTACCTGACAGGATCACCTTTGTCCGGAGATGAAACTACCGTAGCAAATATTCCTGCCGTTACAGGTTTTGATGTCACATGCACAACTGAGACCACAGCAACCGTTGAATGGACGAACCCATCCTCAGGTGACTGGAGCGGTGTGATCATCGCTATCAGAAACTCTACCCTCGAAGTACATACGCTAAGCGATGATCCCGCAACGGTATCTGCTGATCCCGCATTTGGATCAGGACATGAGTTTGGTACAACAACGTCTTACTCATATGTTGTTTATAAAGGTTCTGGAACGTCTGTCACCATTACAGGATTAACCGCTGGACAAGAATATTCTCTGAAAGCCATTTCGTATTACGGCAGTTTGATTGGTGATGAAACCACAACCACCATTTCAAGTCTCGAAATTTCTGAAGTGACAGCAGCTTCTGCAACAACCGAAAACAGCCAGACAAACCTGAGCTGGTCAAATCCGGGAGCATGTTACGATGAAATCCTTATCGTAGGCCATGAGGGTAGTTCTGTTTCAGCAAGTCCTTCGGGGGATGGATCTGCATATACTGCAAACGGGAGTTTTGGTTCCGGTACAGATATCGGAACAAATGAATATGTTATTTATCAAGGGACTTCAACCTCAGTTAACGTAACGAATCTCACCAATGGAAATACTTATTACTTTACCATTTTTGTGAGGGTGGGTACAGAGTGGTCGGCAGGTGTGGAAATCATTGCAAATCCTTCAGAGGTTACTGATTTTATTCCCGGCGATCTTGCCATCATTGCAGTCAATACGAATTATCAGGGACATGCCACGCTTGGTGATTTCGAGGAGTTTACTTTTGTTGCATTTAAAGACATTGCTGTTGGCACCTCCATCGACTTTACTGAAAATGGCTGGGAGCGGTCAATAACCGACCGCTGGGGAACCACCGAAGGAGCCATCCGCTTAACCCGCGAGGCTGGTGGAAGTGTACCGGCCGGCACAAGCGTTACGGTAGTTATGCACGGGGTGAATGGTACAGATGCAAGCCATTTTGATATTTACATCAACGGAACGGACGAATTGGCTGCCGGGAACTGGAGCATCACCGAGCTTAATCCAACAAAAGGATCAGGCTTTAACCTGAACTCTGAAGATGATATCTGGATTATGCAGGGTGGTTCCTGGATAGAAAATGATAATTCTTCTTCACCATCATACCATGATGATGAATACACCGGTTATGTGCTTTATGGCTGGACAGCTACAGGCTGGCCGGGTGGGGATCCTGCCGGATCGACAGAGTTTTCCAACCTGTATCCTGCATGTGAATGCTTCAATACCAATGTGAGTGGAATGTCGAATCACTCAAAGGTAAAGTATACTGGTGCAATGACGGATGCCTCAAAACTTGACTGGATTAATCGCTTTAATGATGAAGGCAATTGGACAGGTTACCTTGATGATACAGACTACGATGCCGGTGGTCCGGATTACCGAAACAACGGTATATCCATTGGTGTACTTGGCGGTGGTTTTGAAAGCGGCCGCTGGACAGCTTCTTACAATACAGACTGGTTTAATTGCAGAAACTGGCAGAACCTTACCGTTCCCGATGAAAATACCGATGTGCTTGTCTCGCCAACTTATGCATCCGGTGAGGCCGAAGTGAATAATTTTAATACCGAAAATGCTTTGTGTCATGACATTACCGTTGAGCCCGGTATTGAGCTCGATTTTCATGACAATACCCTTGAAGTCCATGGTGATTTTAATAATCAGGCCGATGTACTTGGAACATGGAATTCAACACTGATTTTAGCTGCCGATGAGGCTGTAAATATTACCACAAACGGAGTGTCCATGAACAATGTTACCATCAATGGCAGTGGTACATTCAACCTGCAGGATGATTTCGTGCTTGATGGAGTTCTTACTCTGACCAGTGGTGTGGTTTCAACCGGCACTAACATGCTTCATGTTGACAACACCGATGTTGCTGCCATTACAGATCAAAATGCAAATTCATACATCAACGGAAATCTCCGCCGGTCGGCTAATGGTGCTGGTTTATTTGAGTTCCCTGTTGGAGATGATTCTAATTATGAGCTGGCTGAAGTGGATATTAATTCAGCCTCGGGGCTGACACATCTGGATGCGCATTTTGCATCTGCCGATCTTGGCCCAACAAGCATAG
>CAYQMB010000154.1:0-5762 GCA_964418565.1 uncultured Bacteroidales bacterium
GTGAAATTTCATGTTTCCGGGAGCCTCCGTTTTGATGAATTGGATGAAAATTACCAAACTGCAACAGCACTTGTCATGGATGATGAAGGCAATGTTTTTAAGAGACATATAGGAGAAGGAGGCGAGTTGGAAGAAAGTCCTCCTAAATGGGAAGGGGACAATAATTTTTATGCAGATATTTCGAGGACAGGAAAGGTTACCATAGGACCTGAAAACCCTGAAACTGGACCAGAACATCCATTGCTTCTTAATGTAACTGGTAAAATACAGGCGATTGAAATACTTGTTGAAAATCCAGCATGGGGAGATTATGTTTTTGATGATGATTATAAACGAATGACATTTGAAGAAAAAAGGCAATTTTACAATACACACAAGCACTTGCCCGGTATAAGAACAGGCGAAAAGATTGAAAGTAACGGGCTCCCAATAAAAGAAACAATGGAGGGGATGATAGTTAACCTGGAAGAAACATCACTTGATGTTATAGAGCTATACGATATGATACAAACTTTGAAATCTGAAATTGAAAAATTAAAAAGAGAAAACGAGGATTTAAAAATGAAACTAAGTGAATAAGTAAAATGTGCATTTATGAAGAACCTGATTGTAATAGTAATAATAATTTTATCAACAATCCTTTCGCTAAATTCACTCAAAGCACAGGGGGTGAAGGGGGATAGCATTTACATTGTCCCTGAAAATCCAACAACCAGTGATACAGTTTTTATGGTTAGTTCAATAAAGAGGTATCACAGTGATACAATGGTCTACATGGGTGTTGAAATTAATAATAATGAAATAGCTGTTGACGGGTATTGTGCTTTTGTTAATGGACCTGGTACATGGGGAACAGTGAGAGATACAGTTTTGGTCGGCAATCTTGATTCAGACCATTATTATCTTTTCTATACCTATCAATATGAAAATATGGATGGCGAAGTATTTACCACTACTTTTTCAAAAGAATTTGATGTTTCTGATGAGAATGCGATTGGATATCCAAACACCAAAGAAATCAGTTTATATCCCAATCCGGCGAAAGAAACAGCACAAATCCAAAAAGATAAAACCATTGAGATAACACATATAAAACTGTACAATGTTTTTGGCAAAACTGTGCGTAACTTTAATTCCCCTGATACTAAAATTGATTTATCAGGCATCAAACAAGGGCAATATATATTATGCATTAAAACCGGCAAAAGAACTTACTACAAAAAATTGATGATTTTATGAAAAATGTAACACATTTCATCAAAGCATTTTTGATGTTTATTATTATGTCTTCTTTGACGTATGGTCAAAGTGACTATTATTGGCATAATGATGATAAAATATTCCTCGAAGAAGTATCTGATAAGAAATGCATTGTACTAAATAACACCGTAAAAACCAGGCAACAATTAAAACAGTTGTTTGATCTTAACAGTGAAAATATTTTACAGTTTACCAAAACAAATTTGTCAGCAACTATAAAACCTTATAAAAGCAATTCCGTCATTGAAAGGAATTATGCTATTATTCAACCCCAGGGCAGAAATATCAATTTCATTGATAATGCAAACGTGTTGTATGAAGCCCCTTTTTACAGGATAAAAGGGAATGATTTTGGTTTGTCACGTTTGTTTTTTGTCAAATTATTTAAAAATAAAATTAATTGAATAAATAAAATGTGCATTTATGAAGAAGCTGATTGTAATAGTAACAATAATTTTAGCAACAATCCTTTCGCTAAATTCACTCAAAGCACAGGGGATGAAGGGGGATAGCATTTACATTGTTCCTGAAAATCCAACAACCAGTGATACAGTTTTTATGGTTAGTGAGATATGGAGGGCAACGAATTATGTTATGGTGTCAATGGATGTTGAAATTATTGAAAACGAGGTTGTAGTTAATGGTTATTGCATTGATTCAATACCATGGAACGGACCTATAATTTGGACGACAAAAAAAGATACAGCTGAAATTGGATTTCTTGAACAAGGTTATTATTATTTATATTTTATTTATGAATTTGAAAATAGTGATGGCGAAGTATTTACCACTACTTTTTCAAAAGAATTTGATGTTTCTGATGAGAATGCGATTGGATATCCAAACACCAAAGAAATCAGTTTATATCCCAATCCGGCGAAAGAAACAGCACAAATCCAAAAAGATAAAACCATTGAGATAACACATATAAAACTGTACAATGTTTTTGGCAAAACTGTGCGTAACTTTAATTCCCCTGATACTAAAATTGATTTATCAGGCATCAAACAAGGGCAATATATATTATGCATTAAAACCGGCAAAAGAACTTACTACAAAAAATTGATGATTTTATGAAAAATGTAACACATTTCATCAAAGCATTTTTGATGTTTATTATTATGTCTTCTTTGACGTATGGTCAAAGTGACTATTATTGGCATAATGATGATAAAATATTCCTCGAAGAAGTATCTGATAAGAAATGCATTGTACTAAATAACACCGTAAAAACCAGGCAACAATTAAAACAGTTGTTTGATCTTAACAGTGAAAATATTTTACAGTTTACCAAAACAAATTTGTCAGCAACTATAAAACCTTATAAAAGCAATTCCGTCATTGAAAGGAATTATGCTATTATTCAACCCCAGGGCAGAAATATCAATTTCATTGATAATGCAAACGTGTTGTATGAAGCCCCTTTTTACAGGATAAAAGGGAATGATTTTGGTTTGTCACGTTTGTTTTTTGTCAAATTATTTAAAAATACAGACATAGAAAAACTTGAAACATTGGCAAATAAGCATAATGTACAAATATGTGGCAATAATAAATTCATGCCGTTGTGGTTTACCCTCGAATGCACAAAATTTTCAGATGGCAATGCGCTTAAAATGGCCAATTTGTTTCATCAAACCGGTTTGTTTGCCTCTTCTCAACCGGATTTATTGATTAAACCGAGCCTTGCTGATGGAGATCCTAATGAAACGAATGATGCATGTGATGTTAATGATCCGTATTTCTACACTAATCAATGGAATCTAAGCAATTGGAGTTATACGGAAGAAGTGTTAGATGATTTTACTAATATTGAAAATCTTGACATAAATGCATGCCAGGCATGGAAAATAACAAAGGGAGACCCTGGAATTAAAGTGGCATTATTTGATGTTGGTGTCCAAAAGCATGAAGATATTTCTAATTTTAGTCAATATGGTTATGATATAATGTCTCAAAGCATTCCTGCACAAATATATGGATATCATGGTACAGCATGTGCTGGTATTATTAGTGCAGAACATAATGATTTTGGTATAGCTGGGATTGCTCCAAATGTTGAAATTATTCCAATAAGCTTTAATGAAGATGGTTATTATGAAAATATTTTTGGTCAGAGTGCGTCAGGTTTTAATTTTGCTATAGAAAACGATGTTGATATAATTAATAATTCTTGGACTCTAAATATACAAGAATCTCCTCTTGATCAAGTTGAAATTTTAAACACAGCAATTAACAATGCTTTAACTCAAGGTAGGGATGGGCGTGGATGCATTATTGTTTTCGCTTCTGGTAATGGAGCCAGTAGTTATACAGCTTATCCTGCAAACAGCAACCCATTGATTTTGAATGTCGGATCGGTTGATAGTAACGGTGAACGAAGTATATACTCCGGAGCCGGGGTCGGTTATAGTGCCAGTAATTATGGACCTACCCTTGATGTTGTTGCTCCCGGAGAAAGTAGTAATATCGCAACCTGTGGCGTGAGTGGAACCTACCCAAATTACGATGAAATATCACATAATTATATGACTGATTTTGACGGCACCTCAGCAGCGGCACCTCATGTTGCAGGTGTAGCGGCATTGTTGTTAAGTGTTAATCCGGAGCTCACTGTAGCGCAGGTTAATGATATCATTCAGCGGTCTGCTCAAAAAGTCAGAACTGACCTGTATGATTACGAAATAAACACTGATCATCCCAGTGGCACCTGGAACATTAAAGTAGGTCATGGCCTTGTAGATGCTTACCATGCATTGCTGGAGCTTTGTAATGATAATATTGAAGTTGATTGGGAAATAGATGATACCCTGCACATTAAAGCAAACAACAGTATCATGGCAATTAATCCTGTCAAAAGCTATTTTCATGGTGGCGCCAGTAGTATTCCCGGAGAATACTACGTAAATGCACCATATGTAACTTTTGGTTCAGGGGATAAAATTGTGCTAAAACATGGTTTCCACGCGGAAGCAAATAGTAAATTCCATGCAACACTTGATGATTGTGATTTAAATTTGGTTACAATGGACAAAAAACTCTCTCAAGATACTTTTTATTTGACACCGAAATCTTCAACTGCTAATTCTGTTTACAAAAATGGTTATCATGAAAATGATTTGCATTGTAAAATCTCACCTAATCCGGTTAAAAATCAAGCTTTTCTCGATTTTAATTTAACAGAACCTGATGATGTCATAATTTATCTTAGAAATGGATATGGTGTGAAAATAAAACAAGTTTATGCCGACCATGCCAATAAAGGACAAAATCGTGTTGAATTAAAAACCAATGATTTATCACCAGGATTGTATTTCTGCGTGATAATAACTAATAAAGTTAAATCTGTTGTAAAAATAGTTAAAATTTAATGTAAAAATTAAGACAATGAAATACCAAAATACATGTTTATTTTTATCTGTTATATTGATCATTACGAGTATGATTCTTATTACCACTGCATGTAAGAAAGAAGATATCCCGTCATTATCAACCCTTGAATTAACTGAAATAACAGATAGTTCTGCTGTGTGCGGTGGTGAAATTACCGATAACGGCGGCGCAGAAATAACAGCTCGTGGCGTGGTTTACAGTACATCCACAAATCCTAAAATCAGTGATTGCCTGGGAAAAACCAGTGATGGTACAGGGAAAGGCTTTTTTACAAGCAATATAACTGGTTTATCCTCCGATACGGATTATTACATTCGGGCTTATGCCAGTAATGATGCAGGTACCGGCTATGGAAACGAACATAGTTTTACAACATCTGAGTCGCCGTTTGTATGCGGGGAAACCGTTACAGATGTTGATGATAATGTATATCAAACCGTATCAATAGGGGATCAATGCTGGATGGTTGAAAACCTTCGTGTCACTCATTTCCGGGATGGTAGTGATATTTCATACGCTCCAGGGAGTGATAACTGGTTAAACAATACTGATGGAGCTTATTGCATTTATCCGCATTATGCTGTTGATGGAATAAATTCACATGAAGAAATGCTAAATGACTATGGTGCACTTTACAATTGGTATGCGATAAACAATGAAAAAGGTCTGTGTCCGGAAGGATGGCAAGTTCCTACAGATGAAGACTGGCAAGAGCTCGAAATGTTTCTTGGATTAGGAGCATCTGAAGCCACAGAATGGGGAGAACGTGGCTCCGATGAAGGTGGAAAGTTAAAAAGCGCACGAACACATCCCCTTGAGCATCCAAGATGGGATACTATAAATGCTGGTGCTACCGATGAATACGGGTTTAAGGCATTGCCTTCTGGCATATATGGATATTATAATTCACCCAACGAAGATGACAGAACATTTATTCTGGTTGGTGAAATGGTTTTTTTCTGGACATCTACTGATACCATTATAAATAATCAGGAATATGCTATCTACCGTAGTATCGATCATGAGGAAAAAACAATAAATAGGAGTGCCAAAGCATGGAGCCTGGGTTATTCAATTCGATGCTTAAAAAAGTAATTGATTGCCAACTA
>CAYQMB010000155.1:0-5653 GCA_964418565.1 uncultured Bacteroidales bacterium
TGTATCCAACCGTTTTCGATGATCCGCTTTTTCACATTCACATGAACGTGGATTATCCGTTTAACCTGACCGGAATTCTTTATTTCCCAAAAATCCGGCAAAACGTTGATATCCAGAAAAATAAAATTCAGCTGTACAGCAATCAGGTGTTTGTAACCGATTCTGTTGAAGGTATTGTGCCTGAATTTTTGACATTGCTCCACGGGGTGATTGACTCCCCTGACATACCGCTCAACATTTCACGATCTTACCTGCAAAGCGATCGCAACGTGAAGAAAATTTCAGGTCACATTACCAAAAAGGTAGCCGATAAACTCAACGAAATTTTCAAAAACGATCGCAAAGAGTTCGAAGCCAAATGGGATGATCTGAAAGTATTTATTGAATACGGCATGTTGTCTGAGGAAAAATTCTACGACAAAGCCAAAGATTTTGCCCTTCTGAAAAATACCGATGGCAAATATTTCACCCTGGAGGAATACAAAAACATCATCAAAGATAACCAGACAGATAAAGATGATCAGCTTATCTATATCTATGCTACCGACAAAGATGCCCAGTACACTTACATCAATGATGCAAAAGAAAAAGGATATGATGTGTTGCTGATGGATGGGCAGATTGATACTCACTTTGTCAATCATCTGGAGTCGAAACTCGAGAAAATCCGCTTTGTCCGTGTGGATGCCGATGTGGTTGATAATCTAATCAACAAGGAAGAACAAAAAGAAAGCAAGCTCGGTCCAAAAGAGCAGGAGCGCCTAACACCGGTGTTTGAATCCCAGCTCCCTTCCGATGTTAGCTTTATTGTGGCGCCCGAACCGCTGGATGAAAAATCCATGCCCGTTGTCATTACCCAGGAAGAGTTTATGCGTCGTATGAAGGACATGTCCAAACTCAGCGGCGGAATGTACGATAACCTGCCTGATTCTTACAAGCTTGTTGTAAATACCAACCACCCGCTGATCAACAACATCAGCGAACAAACCAGTAAAAAACTGGGATCTGAGCTTGACAAGATTGAATCTGAAATTGATGATCTTAATCAGAAAGTCAATGAACTTGATGCCGCTCAGAAAGATAAAAAGGAAGAAGAAATCAAGCAGGAGGAAAAAGATAACTTACAAACCCTTCGCGATGAGCTCGACAAAAAGCAACGTGAAAAAGGGGAGAAACTGAAATCCTTTGGAAAAGATACCAAACTTGTCAAACAGTTGGTTGACCTTGCTTTGCTGTCAAACAATATGCTGCGTGGCGAAGCGCTTAATAAATTTGTGCGGCGCTCTGTCGACCTGATAGAGGATAAGTAATCAAATGCTTACTGCAATATGAAAAGCCCTGCCTAGTGCGGGGTTTTTTGTTTACGGTTTTTGGGCGTATCGCTTTTTGTTATCAGCCTGCGCTGTTAGCAAAACCTTCAGGATCGTCCCGATTAGCTTGTTCGTTGAATTTGAAAAAAACAGCACAGCGATGGATTGGAGCGACCCTGAAGGTTGCGCCCGCAGGCTGAAAACAAAAAGCGTCGGGCTATCCGCTTTATCTGCGGGCGCCGGAAAAGTGGCGCCCGCAGGATGCCGCTTCTATCCCTTACGCAATCCGGCACTATGGCCTTATGGTAAATCCGTGGAGCTGCATCAGCTTTGCAAAGGCCTGAGGGGAAAACCATTTAATGCAATTACAAACCAGCAAGCCTGAAAAATATCATGTACATGTTTTCGTTAATTTTCTGTACATTTACATTTGAAATGAAAAATCTCTCAACATATCTGTTGATTGCTTTAGCCGGATTGCTGATAGTGTCATGCTACAAGGTTGAGGAATATCCGCCTGAGCCTGAAGTGTCGTATAAATCCTTTCTGCTGGAGGATACCACCGATATCCTGGATAATGTGATTTTATCCGGCACGTTGCGTCTGCACTTTGTGGATGGCGATGGTGATATCGGGCACGAAGAGCCTACAGATACGGCATCAGAAGAAGCCGTGAAAAACCTGTTTCTGGATTTGCTTGAAAAGGTTGACGGGGTTTATCAGGAAGCCGAACTTGCCATCCCTTATGAATACAGAATCCCTTATTTTGAAACCACAGCAAATGATCCCACGCTTAGGGGCGATATACTTGTTTCTGATATTGATTTTTACCCGCCGTTTGAAGGCGATACGGTAAAACTGCGGTTTTACCTGATTGACAGGGCCGGAAACAAAAGCAATGTGGGGATAACTCCGGAAATTGTTCTGGCTGATTCGCTTAACTTAGCGGAATGACATTTTTGTAATGTTCATACCTGTCCCATATTTCTTCTGCATACTTTATCGGCTGTGTACCACTACAATACCCATGTTTGACAACCTTGTCCTCGTAATAACGGGGATTGGATTTGTGAAGCAAAAAATACCGGACATTGCCCTCCCATACATGAGGATTGCGACCGTATTTCTCCGCAAGACGGATGGCATCATTGATGTGCCCGGGGCCAATGTTGTAACTTGCCAGAATGAATTTCACCCGGTCTTCTTTTTCGCTGACTTCCGGAGGTAGCTTTTCATCAAGGTATTTGATGTAGCGTGCTCCGGCATTTATTTGTGATGAAATTGATGAGTTCCGTGAAACACCCAGAAAATCTGCTGTAGCAGGCATAAGCTGCATGATACCGAAAGCCCCGGCCCATGATGTGACATTGGGGTTGAAACGGGATTCCTGATAAATTAGTGAGGCAAGCAGTCGCCAGTCCCAGTTTATGATTTTACTGGCCTCCCTGATGTATGGATCGTATTCACTGATAAGACCAGCTTCGCCGGAATAAAAAGAGCTGCTGCGGGTTATTTTTGCCCTGGAGCTTTTAAAGTACTTATGATAAAGGTATTTGTATTCTGATGTCTCTTTATATTTAATCAGCCATTTGTTTATGCTGTCGGCCAATACCGTTGATTCCTTACGGAGACCCCATGCAAGGTTTTGTGGAAAGCTTACCGGTGTTTTAATATCAATATTGTTATAATAGGCTTCATTGATGATGGCTACATTTTCATCACATACGGTGTAGTCAATCGTGCCATTCGCAACTAAGCGAATAATTTCCTCCATTTCCAGTGAATCAATCTCAACAATGTGAATGCTGTCTGCAATCTCTTCTGAAAGATTCCTCAGACGCTGATAGGCTGCACCACCCTTTTGTATGTGTATTGTTTTACCTGCAAGGTTTAACTGGTTGCGAATGAATTCCACACTGTCATCGGATGTTGATTTGCGCTGCAACAATACCTGACGGGTTTGTGCAATGGGCTCCGTAAAGGCCATGTTATCTCCGCGTTCAGGGGTTATGGTAAGGCTTTGTGCAATGAGATCTATGTCACGGTTTTTCAGGTATTCCATGCTCTTAATCAAATCGTTTTCAACGATAATTTCCAGTTTAAGATCATGGGTTTCTGTAAATTTATTCAACAGTTCATATTGAAAGCCCATGGGCTGTCCGCGGTATACAAAATAATCAGTGGAATTTGTACTAACACCGGCCACCAGTTTGCCCCGCTGCTTGATTTCACGGAAATCCACTGCTTTAGAATCAACTTCACTATCGTTTTGTCTTTCTTTTGTACTTAGCCTGCAATGACCAAAGAATAAGGCCATTAGAAGCAGAATTACAAACGTTAGTAATTTGTTATGTCGGTTTTTCATAATCAGGCTTATTAGTCATAAAACTCCCATGAAAATCCAAAGGATATTGCCGATGGACGTTCAGGATAATGTAGCAAGGACCATGCCGCATCACTCAGGAGTTCTCCTCCTATGTTATTATAACGGATGAAAGCCCGAAATCGTTTCACTTTAAAGCTTAAATATGCATCCACCAAAAGGCTTTCGGGAAGGCTCTGACCATTTTCGGGAGCGAAAAAACCTGTTGCCGGAATGTACGTAACTGCCGTATAATCTGAGTGATACCTTGCATCCGCACCAATGCGCAACAACATGTGCTTTTCGAACAAACTGTGCTCAAAATACAGGCCTGAAAAAATCAAAAGATCGGGAATGTAAAGGATTGAATCCTGATTAATGTGCTGATAAATGATATCTGTTTTCAGACCCACGGGTCCCAGAATAAATTCTTTTCCCAGGCCTGCACTGATGATGTTGGCACTGCCCTTGAATTGTTCCGGTTTCAGGCTTTCTCCAATGTAAATGGGATCAGTTAAAATGGCGTGATTCAGGCGAATACTCAGATGGTATTTATCCTGGTGATATGCCAGTTCATTCTTTACGACCTTTTCGTTTGCAAGCGCTTGATTCCAGTAAAAGTGATTGGACGCAAAATGCTCATAAAAATAATTTGCTGCCTCGTGTTTCAGGCTGTTATTAAAACTAATATGTTGCAGGCTGTCAGGATGATAAGCCAGACTGACGGCGGATTTAAAGTCAGATTGCCGGCGGCCTGCTATGCCGTATCGGGCAGAAGCCTTGTAACGAAACTTTCGACGGCTGTTATCACTGATGTGCGCTTTCAGGTAGTGATTTTGAACAAAATCGTCTCTGTCTGTCAGGTGGAAACGTTTGCCTTCATTGATTATGCCGGCAAAAATCCGGAATGTACGTACGCTGTCCCGCTCCCCAAAAAACAGGATGCCAGCCTGGTGTCTGCCGCTGATGAGTGCTATGGAATCCCTGGTGTATGATGGGTTCCTGTAAATCTGACTGTAGAAATCTCCGGGAATGTCATCGTATATGCGCCAGTTACGGGAAAGACGTACATCCTGATACAAACTGAAATTACCATGGTAATTTAATTGTAAAACAGTGTCTTCTTCGCGATACACTGAGTCGGTTGTCATTTTACCAAACCTGTATTCATGTGAAAAAAACGCTGCCTGGTTTCTTTGTTCACTTGTAGCGTTATTCAGCTTAACAGATAAAAGATCAATGCGCGTGCCCTCTGTGTATACGCTATCGTTGATAATACCGCCATATTCCTGGGCGCTTTGCCGGCTGATGGTGATGTTAAAATGATTCTGATAACGGTGACCGGTGTATGATTGCCAGAGAATAAAATCCTTGTTTTTGGATGCCGAATTGATGAAGTTACCATCGGTTTTTATTGAACGGTATTTCAGACCTGCATTGAGAAAAGGAGTGGGGTTAAGTGTAAATACTCCCTGGACATCCTCGTACCCGTTTCCCCCACTTTTAAAATCAAAGCGGGTAAAGGGTTTCCGGGTGTTATAGTACACAACGTCATTCGTTGAAGTAAAATAGCTTGTGTATGGATTTCTGAAAATAAAGTCGGGCAGGGGTGTACGGGAAAAATAATCATATGGACGAAAGGCCTGCCCTGTATTACCTGCCAGCATACCACCATGGAGATTGTTGGTATAAAAAGGTTCAAATCGGTGAAACGCATCAAGGCATGTATCTTTTGCATAAAATGAATCAATGCTATCGGGCGCGTAATTTAAGTGCCAGGTACTGAAATGCCTTTCCAGTGATTCATGCTGAGCTGTTGCGGTGGCAGTTATTGCCAGTAGTAAAGTTATGTACAAAAGCCATTTTCTCATGGCTTGCTAAAGTACAAAAAAAAAGCCTTACGCGTTAGCGCAAGGCTTAAAAAAAAAGGCGGCGACCTACTTTTCCACGTATGTAGTATCATCGGCGCTGGTGTGCTTAA
>CAYQMB010000156.1:0-2782 GCA_964418565.1 uncultured Bacteroidales bacterium
CTGTCTTCTACAAAGATGCTGGCATCTGCACGTTGGTGAACGGTAAAAATAGCTGTGTCAGCATCCCCACACAAACCATCAAAGAAATAAATGATCTCATGATTGCCAACTCCGGCTTCTGAAGGATCAAACAAGCCGGTTTCACTGTCAATTCCATCTCCCGACCATGTGCCGCCTTCTGTGGAAACATCAGGAATAAAAGCCTCCTCATCTGAGCAGAAATTGGTTGCGGATTTGATTTCTGCATTCATGCTTTCCAGCACTTCAATACTAATCTGATCTGTATCACCGCAGGAACCGTCTATCGTGTACGTAATGTCATGAGAGCCGGTTCCGGCCAGTTCGGGGTCGAAGAATCCGGTTGACTGATCTACAGCCGGACCGCTCCACGTACCGCCGCTTTCGGCTGCGGTGAGTACGATGGGATCATCGTTTTCACACAATGGTCCTGCCGGATTAATTGTTGCATCGGCTGCCGGCAGAATGCTTATGGTTACCGGCTGACAGGTTGATGCACCGCAGGCATTTTCCCAGCGGCCGTAATAAGTGGTGGTGCTGGTTGGCTGACTCAGGCTTAACGGATTCCCGGTGCCAACTTCAGTGCCACCGCAGCTTTCAGTATACCAGTGAACCTCTCCGCCCGAACCGCTAATGAGGTTCAGCTCAATGGTTTCACCGGCATTGCTGCACAAATCGTTTTTATTCACTTCTGCTGCAGACGGAGATTCCGGTACAACAGTAACGTTTATGGTTACTGAAGCGCATGACGAGATGCCACAACTGCTTTCATACCGGCCATAGTAAGTTGTTGTGCTGGTGGGGCTTTCAATACTAAGAGGATTACCTGTACCCACGGCAACATCGCCACAACTGCCAGAGTACCAGTGTACCGTACCTCCGGCTCCGCCATTGAGGCTAAGCGATATGTTTCCATCATCATCAGCACAGATGTCCGTAACATCAGCAATTGCTGAAGTCGGATCGTCTGGCTGCTCTATGATGTTAATTTCTGTGCTTTCACAAGCCGACACGCCGCAGGCATTTTCCCAGCGTGCGTAATAAATGGTATTATCTGCCGGGATGCTCATATTCAACGGGCTTCCGGTACCAACTTCGGTTCCGCTGCAACTACCGGTAAACCAGCGCAGTGTATCTCCGCTGCCTCCCGATGCTGACAGGTTAAAACTACCCGTGGCACCGCTGCAGAAATCGTTGTCGTCGGATGAGACAAAATCAGGCGCAATGGGAAGTTCAATTACATCCACACTTACCATTGCACATGAGGAAACACCGCAGCTATTCTCCCAGCGCGCATAGTAGGTAGTGGTTACATCCGGAGATTCAATGCTTAACGGATTTCCGGTGCCAATGGCTGTGCCACCACATGAGCCGGTATACCAGTGCACGTCAGTTCCACTTCCACCGGTCACACTCAGACTGATTTGCCCTGCATCATTGGCGCAAACCTCTGAATGATCGCTTAATGCACTTATTGGTGCTTCGGGTAATGGATTTACATTAACGGTATGGTTGACGCAGGAACTGCTGCCACATACGTTTGTCCAGCGGGCATAATAGGTGGTAGTAACGTCAGGGGAGGGGAGTACCAATGGGTTCCCTGTTCCAACAGATGTGCCTCCACAACTGCCGGTAAACCATTCCACCGTATTGCCGGAGCCTCCGGTGATGGAAAGCTCAATATCTCCGGAATCATCAGCACAGAAATCGTTTATGTCTGATGTCGCGGATGTTGGGGCAGTTGGTGGGTCAACAACATTCACCGTTACGCTTTCACAGGCAGAAACATCACAGGAATTCTCCCAGCGGGCATAATATGTGGTAGTAGCTGTTGGTGTGGAAATGGTAAGGGGATTCCCTGTTCCGATTTCTGTACCCCCACATGATCCGGTAAACCAGTGCACATCAACACCTGAGCCACCAGTTGCACTCAGATTCATTGTGCCCGCATCGTCTTCACAAAAATTGTTTTCATCGGAGGTGACAAATGTCGGAGCGGTTGTGCCTGACCCGATAGTTACAGTATATGTTGCCGTAGCTGTTTCAGGAAAACAAGCGTTATTGCTTGTTACCGTCATCGTCAGAGTTACAGTGTTGCCTTCATCAGAAGCAACGGAATTGTATGTTGGTGTTAAGGTGCTTGCGTTTGATAAGCTTCCGTTACCATCATGTGTCCACATTATGGTTCCGTTGCTCGCAGAAGCCCCGCTGACGGTAGCTGCTCCGTTGGAACAGATGGTTTCGCTGCCACCTGCAGAAGCTGTAGGTTGCGGATCCACACTGACAGCATGTGTTGCTGTAGCAGTTTGCGGATTGCACGCGTTGTTGCTGGTGACGGTCATGGTCAGTGTTACGGTATTACCGGCATCCGAACTGACAGCGTTGTATGTTGGAGTCAGCGTGGTGGCATCGGATAATGAACCGTTTCCATTGTGCGTCCAGTTAATGGTTCCGTTGCTTGCAGAAGCTCCGCTGACGGTAGCTGCTCCGTTTGAGCAGATGGTTTCGCTGCCACCGGCCGAAGCTGTAGGTTGCGGATCCACACTGACAGTGTATGTTGCTGTAGCAGTTTGCGGATTACACGCGTTGTTGCTGGTAACGGTCATGGTCAGTGTTACGGTATTCCCGGCATCCGAACTGACAGCGTTATATGTTGGAGTCAGCGTAGTGGCATCGGATAATGAACCGTTTCCATTGTGTGTCCAGTTGATGGTTCCGTTGCTTGCAGAAGCTCCGCTGACGGTAGCTGCTCCGTTTGAGCAGA
>CAYQMB010000156.1:2882-4673 GCA_964418565.1 uncultured Bacteroidales bacterium
TGGTTTCGCTGCCACCGGCCGAAGCTGTAGGTAGCGGATCTACATTAAGGGTAACGGAATTGCTGGTCTCCGTTCCGCAGGCGTTACTGACTATGCATGTGTAATTACCATCCGTGCCGGCAGTGTATGAACTGTTTGTTGCGCCGCCGATATCGGAGCCGTCAAGTTGCCATTGATAGGAAATGGGAGATGTGCCGGTAGCGGACACAGAATAAGTTACGTCATCTCCATTACAGATGGTAGTGGAAGATGGTAATGGCTGACTTGTTATGCTTACGGGTGTACATGTTTTAAAATGGGAGACAAATCCGTCATCACCGTAGGT
This sequence comes from uncultured Bacteroidales bacterium, assembly GCA_964418565.1. Classification (GTDB taxonomy): domain Bacteria; phylum Bacteroidota; class Bacteroidia; order Bacteroidales; family ML635J-15; genus JAQIBY01. Next base: position 3,208 of record CAYQMB010000156.1, read on the forward strand.
TCCTACAGTAAGACTTTGTGTGTTTCCATCCGGGTCAACATCAACGGAAGTAACAAAGTCAGTGGCGTAAAAGAAGCCAGTGGTTTTGTCAGCAACAACATTTTTATAATAGGATGAAGAGCTAGGTTCTGATGCCACAATGGCCCACTGGAAGTTTCGGTTGTAATCCAGGTAAAGAACAGCACCTGATGCAAATGGATTGGAAAGTGTATGTGTACCACTTCCCGGATCAAAATCTGCACCGTCAGTAAAACCGTGACTAACGAGAATGCCATCCTGATAAAGGCTCATGGAGGGTTTTCCGTTAATGAAAGGAGAATTATACCCCCAATCTACGGTGAGATCATTTTTATTCATCCTGAATAATGGATACGAAAAATCAGCACCACCGTTAGCAGATGTCAGGTTGTACGATCCTGCACCAACCTGGAAATCAACAGTACCTTTATACTGAAAAGACATGTACATGTAGGATCCGTCAAGTTCAATATTATATCCTCTGTCATAGTCGGTTGTGCCGATACGGTATGCGTAGTCGTAAGCTCCGGTAGAGCAGAAATACCTTGCAACAAAAATATCGGAATTCCCTGCCGATGTCAGGTTGTTTGATCCTCCGTCGGGATTAAAGTCTGCAGTATTGGGAAAACCACCGGTAACATACAGGTATGTGTTATCGGTTTCAATATCGTATGGTTCCATATAGCCTGATCCACCAGTGCAACCAAAGGTTTTTGCCCATGTAAAGCTGCCTGTTGACGCATCAAACTTTGCAATGTAGGCGTCATAATCTCCGGTTGCTGAATGCAATGATGTGCCGCCAGTCGGATCAAGGTCGATATTGCTGCCTTCAAAACGGTTGAAAAAATACAGGTTCCCATTGTTGTCTAAGGTTAGCATTTCAGCCTGATTGCCGGTGGTATACCCTTGCATTACATAATACCATGATTCGGTTCCGCTGCTGGTGTACCTTGCTACAAAAGCGCCCAGTCCGCTGTTGTAATGGCTACCGGCAACATAAGCATTGCCGAATTCATCTACAACAACTGATGTTGCCCGGTCATTGGAAGTTGCAAAATACAGGTTGTATGCCCACAAGTAATTACCATTAGCATCGTATTTGGCAATGAAAGGATCCGTGCTGGCCGATTCAGATGTAAGTTCCCCACCGACTGCCGTAGGATCAAAATCCACGGTACCTTCGATTTCTCCTACAATGAAGATGTTATCATCTTTATCGGTGGCCATGGCGTGTATACGAATATGGTCAAGGAAATAATCGTCACCAATCTGATCAATTTGTTTTACCCAGTCCAGTTCCTGTCCGAAGAGACTCAGACTGAACAGGATGGCTAAAAGTGTTATGAGTATTCGTTTCATATGGTTTGGTTTTAGCTATATCGTGATTAAACTTTTATTACAGCATACTTTTGCTTCCGGGTGCCTTCCGTGGAATATTATATCCCAGC
>CAYQMB010000156.1:4683-5641 GCA_964418565.1 uncultured Bacteroidales bacterium
CAGCATGAGTTCAAACGTACCATCCTGATAATTAGAAAGTCTGGATGTTGAGTAGTCGTAAGCGAATCCAAAAACGATATCGTTAAATTCCAGTCCTATCATAGCAATGACATCTCCCGAGGTCCGATAGGAAAGCCCCAGCCAGTAATCATCCTGATAGATGGCTTTGAGGTTGATATCCAGTTGTTTAGGTGTGTCGAAAGTGCCTTTTCCCAACACAGATGGTTCGAGATCAAACTTATTGCTGAGCTCAAAGCGGTATCCACCCATAACATGGTAGTGACGGACAAGTGTGTTCATTTCCACCTCATGGCCGCCTACTTTCATGGGCAGTTCAATCATCTGATTGGCAGATATGCCGGCAAAATACTTGTCTCCGTACAGATACAAGCCGAAGTCGCTTTCCGGAAGCCATGCGTTTTCCTGGTTGTACATCAGAGCGGGATCGTCATCATCAATGGCAATGAGTTGATTATAATCCATCTGATACTGAAAAACCTGAAATGATAAGCCAAATGCGAGCCTGCTTTCATTGTTGAATACAGGAAGGATATAAGCGTAATTTCCCTGTATGCCAATGCGGGATTCAGGGCCAAAGCGATCGGCAAAAATCATTCCCCCAACACCCATGGTTTCATTTTTAAGCCGGTAATGTGCACTGATGATTTGCGTTGAAGGTGCATTGTCAATACCAACCCATTGTTGTCTGGCAGTTAGCCGAATGGGGATGTTATCATGACTGCCGGTAACTGCCGGATTGATCAGCATGCGGTTAAACATATACTGGCTGTACAGGGGCAACTGTTGAGAGAATGCTCCAATACCAATGAATGCCAGAATTCCTATTAAAAACAATCGTTTCATAGAGAGTCAATTTAGCGGATGATGCTTAATGTTCCTTTCATTGTTTCGTTTTCGCCTAATTTTACGACATAGACATAGTTGCCTACGGGTTGGT
>CAYQMB010000157.1:0-5626 GCA_964418565.1 uncultured Bacteroidales bacterium
CACATCCGACGCAGAGCGCATGGATTTCACGTGTTCCACCATTGCCGATGTCAACGGCTCAATGCCCTTCCCTGTTTTGGCCGACAATCCATACACCGGAACATCAAAGGCAACATCTTCGGCTTCATGCTGATCGGCTTTGTTCAGCAACAGGAAAACATCGGCGCCACTGTCTTTTGTCCGCTCCTGCACTTCCTGCAACAAGCCCATAATCTCCTCCTTCGGGTTCCGGGTTTCGGCCATCAACAACACGAGGCCGGCTTTTTCCAGTTTTGCCCAGGCGCGTTGTATGCCTTTGGTTTCAATTTCATCGCCGGTTTTGCGCAGACCGGCTGTATCGATAAAGCGAAAGCGTATGCCATCCAGCACCATATCATCCTCAAGGCTGTCACGTGTAGTTCCGGGAATATCCGAAACAATGGCTCTGTCTTCCTTCAGCAGGGCATTCAAAAGGGTGGATTTTCCCACATTGGGTTTTCCGGCAATCACCACCGGCATGCCGTGTTTGATGACATTTCCGTAACGGAAACTTTCCAGCAACTTATTGATGCGTGATTGCACATCATCCAGCAGACTGAGCAGCTCAGAACGGTCGGCAAATTCCACATCCTCTTCGGAAAAATCAAGCTCCAGCTCCATCAGGGATACGAGTTTAAGCAAACGCTCCCTGAGGTGCTCGATTTCCTTTCCGTAGCCTTCTTTCATTTGCCGTATGGCCAGTTTATGACTGGCTTTGCTGTCCGAGGCAATCAGATCAGCCACAGCTTCGGCCTGGGAAAGCTCCATTTTACCATTGAGAAATGCCCGCTGAGTGAATTCACCGGGCTCGGCCATGCGTGCACCATGCCTGAGTAATGCATCCAGTATGCGTTGTTGAATGTACAGTGAGCCGTGGCAACTGATTTCCAGCATATCTTCGCCGGAATATGAATGCGGCGCTTTAAACACCGATACCAGCACCTCATCAATCAGTTCATCACCATCCACAAAACTGCCGTAATACAAACGGTATGCTTCTGCTTTGGCAAAACGCTCCTGGCTGACCGGGCGAAAAACCTGCTGAATCACATCAAAAGCATTGTTACCGCTAAGGCGGATAACGGCAATGGCAGCTTCAGCACTGGCGGTAGAAAGGGCACATATGGTATCGTTTGAATGCATCATGCTGCAAAAATAGCAAAAGCATGGAAATGTCTGTATACTTATTCGGAATCATCCTGCATCTTCCTGAGGCGCTTCTCTCCGACTAATCCGGTGATAAACGGAACAGAAAGAAATCCCAAAGCAAACAACAAGCCTATGATGCTAACAAAACGCATGAATACCATGGCAGGTTCGGAAAATTCCGGTTCTTCCTCAGCAAAAACCATCATGACAGTATCCATCATATCCCAGGTATGGAAGCCAATGAATACCAGGATAAAAACGACAGCACCAAGCATAATTAAGAGAATCTGCCTGAGTTTTTCAAACCATTTGTAGTAAAGGAAGCCTATGAGTAACAATCCGATTCCCAGCATCAAGAGCAAAGGCGAAAATTGAAAAATCCGCATTTGTTCATGCATGATTTTGGTGACAAACAAATCATCCTCTGACATTGGAATCAATGCCGTATTAAAAAAACGCAGCAGCAGGTAAATGAGCGAATATATCCCGCCATAGACAACCAAAATACCGCCATACACCCATGCTGGTATCCGTATCATGTTATGGGCGTTTTTTTCCTTGCGGCTCAGGGTTTTAAAGTCCGGTTTTTCCATAATGCTTAACGGGCAAGTTGAATTTTTGCAATATCGGAACCAATGGCTTTATACAAATCTTCGCTTGCCGGAACAAGTGGCAGGCGCAGGTGGTTTTCAAGAATGCCGAGTTGTTCGAGAGCCGCTTTCACGCCAACCGGATTACCTTCCTTAAACATCAGCCGGGTGACACTCAGCAGCAGGTAATGAAACAGGCGGGCTTCATTGAGGTTTCCGTGACGTGTGGCATCCACCATTTCAGACCATTCGTATGGAAACGCATTGGCAACCACAGAAATCACACCGTCCATACCCGATGCAATCAACGGCAGGGTAATGGCATCTTCACCGCTGAGAACAGTAAAATCCACGGGTTTGTTTTTGATGATGTCCATGGCTTTATCAAAATCGCCGCTGGCTTCTTTTACCGCCACAATGTTATCAAAATCTTCAGCCAGACGTACAGTTGTTTCAGCGGCCATGTCAGCGCCGGTACGTCCGGGAACATTATACAGAATGATATCCTTGTCCGTGGATTCGGAAACCCGCTTAAAATGCTGATATATGCCTTCCTGGGAGGGTTTGTTGTAATACGGCACCACAGAAAGCAGGGCATCCACATTATCAAGATCTGCTTCTGCAATCTGTTTAGTCAGAGCTTCAGTATTATTGCCGCCCATACCGAGGACAATGGGGAGTTTGCCTTCATTGATTTCAGCGATATAATTCACTACTGCTGTTTTCTCTTCAGGCAACAAGGTTACTGCTTCAGCGGTGGTTCCCATTACCACCAGAAAGTCAACACCACCTTTGGTTACGTGTTCCACCAGCTTTTTCAGTGCAGGGAAATCCACGGATTTATCCTCGCGGAAAGGTGTTACCAATGCAACACCGGTACCTCTGTATTCTCTGTTTTGTGCCATAATTATCTGGGTTTTATCATTTTCATGTAACGAACAATCTGTTCCAGTACGAAGGATTTTGAAGCAGCCGGGTCGGTATCAATCATGATGTCATGGTCTTGCGTCTTGCTTTTTGTACCTGCAATAAGTCTGGCATGCGATTGTGCCAGCACATAATCCAATGGCAGAACTGGATTTTGATTCAGGTTGATCAACAAATCAAACGGCGTTTGGATATATTTACGTACCCCATCCGAAACGGGTTTTTCATACCAGTTTAAATCCGCCCGGCAAAAAAAGCGATACGGTTCGGGTTGAATCTGATAATCTTCGGGTTCTTTAATGTCGGAATAACCAAGGGTACTAACAGTCATATTACCGGGCAGAGATTCGACAAATTTTTTAATCTCTTCAAAATCTTTTTTCGACTGGCAATGGTACAAAATCCCAAGATGCTTTACATCCTGCCAACTGATGGTTACCGGTTTATGATGCCTGCGCTTAAGCAGTTTTTTCAACTGCATGTTTCCGTATTTCTGTTTCAGGACCTTTAGCATAACTTGGATTTTATCATCAGCAAATTTAGCAATAAATCCTGCCTGAAAAAATCCCGCTTACACAAATACTTGATGATTATTATTATTTCAGATCACCACAAACCGGATGGTGCGCCGGTCGTTGCCTGCATAAACTGAACATATATAAACTCCGCTCTCAAGCTGTGTAAGGCCCGACATATCAATCTGATTCAAGCCCGCTGTTAATTGCACCGGTCTGCTGTATATGAGTTGTCCTGTAGCAGAAAAGATGTGAAGGTCTGCTTCAGTTTCTGCATCAAAGCTTGCAATCAGTTTGGATGTTTCTTTTAACGGGTTGGGATAAACTTCAATGTATTTTTCGGCACCGGACATTACTTCCAGCTTGATTTGCTTGTAAGCCAGATTTCCATTGGCATCTTCTGCCATCACCGGAACAAATTGGGAGCTTACATGCCCGGGTGTATTGAAAACCAGCTCTCCGTTTTCAGCAACATCAATACTGACACTGCTATCTGATGGCATAAACCACACAGCGTTGGGCTTATCACTAAGTCCGATGGGTTCCAGACCACTAAAATAAGATGCTTTGGCGGTTTTTATCCCGGCAATTCTGCCTTCATCAAATGCCGGTTTGTCATAGATCATGCAAATCCTTCCATCGCGGTAAATCTGAGTGCAGGATTTGATTTTTTGATACTTGTAGGAAACGATCTGAATCATGCTGTCAGTCATGCTGTGTTGATGATAGTAGATGTCTTTATTCCAGTATCCGTTTATCGGGAAAATCTCTCTGCGATTATACTCCCCTGCTCCTTTGTATTTGTATGGATAATCAGGTGTATCTGCCGTTTGATCTTTACCGAAAACTATGGATCCGTCTGATTTTACAGCAAGGGAATCAAAACGCTCCTCACCTAAAGGAACAGGCCATTCCGGATCTATCCAGCAAATGGAATCGTCCTGCCATTCAACTCCAATAACAGGAAATTCTTTGCTGGTATGTATGATATCGTATTCATCATTTTTAAACAGGCTGAAACGATACGGCTTTTTACCACCACCGGCCTGTATGGATAAAGTTCTGGTACCGGGAGCATTATCCAGCACGAGCGTTTCGCTGGTTATCTTAAAGCATGTGTCATTACCACTGGTATTCAGGGGAATCATAACAGAAAACAAAGATGTCTGACCGGGTGGAATATTTTGTTTCTGGTCGATCATGGCATATTCATCAACATCGTTATCCTGATAATGCAAAACATCGGCATGGTTTAATTCAGCAGCTTCAGCGGATGCATTCGCGATTAAAAGAAATATTCTGACATTCCCTTTTGCGTGCATACTTTCAATTAATTCATTCAAATCCAGTCCAAATTCAAGTTGTGCAGGGTTATCCAGGGTATCAACACCGCTCAGCGGCTTATTCCCTCCCTGATGGTTAAAGATTGGAAAATCGAATATTTTTTCAGGGTAGTCAGCATCCGGATTTTCTGCGTAGCCTGCTTTGATGCATAATGCATTCCGCTGTTTGTGAGTCATATTTATCCGCGCTGTTAGTGTTGGACTGTAATTTCCATCGGGTACGGGGAAAAACATTTTGGAATCCCACACATCCACCATGGCATCGTATTTAAACAGCAACAAATCATCCGGCGGAGCATATGAATTTTGCACAACCCACAAAATGCGCTCATTATCATGAAAATCAACAATTCCATCATCATTAATATCCAGGCTGTCGGTTACCATGCCGTCGCCGTTAAAATCAATGCTGTCATTGGTTATGTAACCGGTAAGTGTCATGCTGTGGGTGGCTTCTCTGTTGAATGACCGATATACCTTGCATGCACCGTTGGTGTAATCCAGAATCGAATCCTCGTAATGAAAAGGTGGGTCCTGCTGTATAAACGCATTGCCGGAATAAAAAAAAGCAAGCCCACCATCCCGGCTTTGATCAAGATGGTCGTGCAGGTAATGTCTGAGGATTTTCAAGCCTTTTCCATCATTTACATCAAGGTAGTAATAATCCAACATACGGTTGTGCATGGCTCGATAATACTTTTCGTAGCCGTCCATCCACTGTGCGTAATACACTTTTTCAAAATCGATAATTACAGCCTGTGGGTCTCCGTAATCCGCTAAGGTGGCACTTCCCTGTGTTTTTGCAATTTCAAAACTATCAAAACTGCTTGCCCCATACCATCCGCTTCCTTCGTTCAGGAAATTATAGGTATAAAGCGGTGCCATAATGCTGGAGCTGTCAGCAGCCTGGTTTTTCAGTCGGTTCATTTCATACGTGAACACGTTGTAAACTGCAGAAGCCTGCCCACATGATGGTACAAACCCCTGATCATACCAATCTTCAGGGAAATATTCCTTTTGTTGGTTTAATACATAGTGCGGCAGATCCGGGCTGTCTTGCCCGCCGTAAAATTCAGGAACATCA
>CAYQMB010000158.1:0-5489 GCA_964418565.1 uncultured Bacteroidales bacterium
GTACCAGTGAGGCTACTCCAGTTACCGTCAAAGCCTTCGGTCAGGTAACCGGCATCGGCATGATTTCCCCAGTTATAAGCTGTTGTCCAGTCGGTGATATCGGTAGCGGTGATACCGGCAGCAGGTGATACATCAAAAACGGGGTCCATTTCGGTAAAGTTGTCCACTTCAGCCGCCGTGTTGGCATAGAAGGCATAAGGCACACTCAACAATTGTGTAAGACCCATATCCACGTACCCGGAGCCGTTATCCACTTCGATACGGATAAAATGATCTTCTGCGGCCCAGTCTATGTCACCAAAGTTACCATTAAGAAGGGAACCATTACCGATGTTAAGGTTAACGATACCATACTGATTGGTACAGGTTGCGTGGTTTTCCTGATAGACAGCGGTTCCACCGGTTCCTTCAATACTGATCCGGATATCAATGGTTTCTTCGCTGAGAATTTCGCCTGCATTATCGCGCAGCACAGCCTGGTATTTAATTGACTGCGGCGTCTGTGCAAAGGCATATACTGCACAGATAATTGCTGCAAATGTTAGAAGTATTGTCTTTTTCATAGCGTTAGGGGTTTTAGGTTATTTGTTTTTTGTGATTTTGTAGGTAGTGTATTTTCCGTTGGTGCGATTCTTCACCATCAGAACATAGTTGCCATTGCTGTATGCCTGCATGGAAATGGTATTTTTTCCCGGAGTAATCAACTCTGAGAAAAGTTTTTCACCCTGCATGTTATACAGTGTGCATGTAAAGTCATAATCCAGATTGACTGGCATATCAACAATGAGAGTAGATTGGGCTGGATTTGGAAAAACCCGCACATTAACATTAAGTGAGAGATCCTCAATAAAGGTTATTATCAGGCTTGTTTGATGAAATCCTTGTGTGACCGTAAGGGTAGCATTACCTACGGTCTCAATCACAGGTTCACCGATGGTGTACTCCAAATCAAGGTTTCCGGCGGTGGCTTGCCCTCCCCCGGATGCAACGACGTCGTTCTGTATGTTTTGTGCTGTAGCAAAGCCACTGACAAACAAAGAGAGCAACAATAAAAAAGCTGTTTTTTTCATAATATGGCAGTTTAGGGTTCAGTTTACTGTTAAGTGATCCTTCAATATACTCCCTATGCTACCTTTAATGTTATTCTTTATACTTTAACTACTTTATTATTATATCATAACTCTATACGTTAGGCATAAAATCTGTTTTGCTGATGCCATTATTTAAGAAGAACAGGGGTGTTTTTTATGAGTTAAGCGCAAGCATTGGTTTTTAAGACATTGTTTTGTGGTTTACCATGGCTTTGTCATCTCACTTTCCGAATAATTGAAGGCAACGGGTACTCCCTCCCCCGACAGCATTGTCATCAGCTATATCGCTGGTATAGCAAGTGATCTGAGACGAAAAGACCGAAAAACTATTTATAAAAATCACACAGCCCTGAATGGAGAAAAGCAAAAATGTTGATCATCTTATTGAGGTTAATTTTGTCAGGCGTATCAGATGGTCTGTGGTAATCATGATGCATACCTGTATTTACGGACATAGCCGGGATTCCCTTTTTAAAAAGCAGGCCGGCATCGGTTTGGTAAAACTTCTCATATCGTGAGATAAGTTTGATTTTGTAAGTGGTACTGTTAGATTTGAGTTTTTGTACGAATGACTGCAAATTCAAATCGTTTCGTGGCATCAAAATGTTGAGAATACGTACATCATCATCCATACGGCCAATCATATCAAAATTCAAAGCCATGGAAATACTATCGACACATCGGCTGCTTTCCAACCATTCTTTTGTTCCGTGCATACCCTGCTCATGCCCTGATGTCAATAAAAGGACAGGTTCGGGCCCGGCATAGGAACTGTCAGAGATCAATGCCCTGAACAATTCCATTGCCATGGCCACGCCGGAGGCATTATCATCAGCTCCGGGGTGGCATTCATCACGCTTGCGAATGGATTTGGAATACGGACTTCCCGGAGGCAGGTGATCGTAGTGAGCCGTAAGCAGAAGCAAGGTTTTACTGATTGAGTCCGGACGGACACAGATGTTTGTAGCCGTATTCCAGGTGGTATCGTTAACAACAAAGCTAAATTCCCGAATATGGAATTCATATTCCGCTGGTATGCATTTTCTTATCTCATTTACCAGGTAGCGACCGGCTTTTGCTTCGTATACGGTACCGGCAGGACGTCCGCTCATGCTGTCAGCTGCAAGTGTGTACACGTGCTGTTCAAGCTTTTGCCGGATTGCAACACTATCCTGCTTGTTAAAAGAGCTAACCTGCCCCGACAGCGTCAGAGCAGGCAAGCTTATCAATATCAATCCAAATAAAACATTCTTCATCAAATTTTGATTAATTTCAATTAGTTTCTTTCGGGTTTTTCTTTGGGTCCCTGAGGTTTAAACACATCCGGGATTTTGTTGCCAAAACGGAACCGGTTTCCATCCCACCATAATGAGCGTGCATCGCGGGATTTTATGCCATCGTTGAACAAACTTTCACGAAGGTTTTGATCAAATTCATTGGATTTCAGGTTTTCGGGTACCTGCTGTGCCTGTTCGCTATCAACACGTTTGCCAACGGCGATCCATGAAAACTCGATATTTTGAGGTGCATCCGAAGCCACAACGAAACCCTCTGTGGTAATGGATTTGATGTAGATGTTTCCCGATTGTCCAACTGGTGTGATGGTAACCACGGGTCGTTCATCAGCCAACAGCTTACTGTAAGTACGGTCGAAACTAACCTCAACCTCATTTCCTGACAGTGAGGCAAAGCCTTTGTCGTAAACTGTCATTTCGCGGCTTGTCACAGAGTAAGCTGCTGTTTTTTCCGTCCCTGTGTTTACAAGCTCTACCTGTGTTCCTGAGGTATATGTATTACCGAGGTTATAAGAGGAGAAGAGCTCACCGGTCACAATTTGTCCGGCTACTTCACCCCGGGACCATGATCCGAGCATATCGCCATATCCGCCGTATCCAATGCCAGCCGCCATAGCACCTGTGCTGTTAAAGCCGGCTCCAGTTGTTGAGCTGGTGAAGTAACCACCATAATATGTACCACCAGAATTCACGTAGGCCAGGGAGCCCCAATACGCACCGGAAGAGTTTGAGCCAAGCAACCCACCACAACGTTCATAGTCATTGTAGTTGGCACCATGTACACCAAAGGTATAGTGATTACCCCATAAAGAATATCCTTTAATTCCGACATCGGTATCATACCTTCCATAACCATCACCACCGAGGGTATCACCGGATGTTCCATAACGATATCCAAAAATGTTTTGTCTGCCAGGGCCGTTATTATCACCAGAACGGGTTACATAAACCAGGGTTTGTTCATCCGAAGTGGTATTTTCAATATCAAGCTTATAGTTAGGAGACATTCCGATACCTACATAACCATAGCGCCATATACTGGCAGAGGTATCAGCAGTTCCGGTCCATGTGGGATCAGATTCGGCATCAATATACCCGGCATCGTTAGCAAATGTACTGACAACCGGTGGTGTTCCTGTAAGGCTACTCCAGTCGCCATCAAAGCCCGTAGGCAAAATCACGTAGGAACCACCGGTAAGGTATAGCGTATCATTTGAATAGCTAAGCACCTGTGTTTCTTCAGTAAGGTAACCGGCATCGGCATGATTTCCCCAGCCGTATGCTGTTGTCCAGTCGGTGATATCCGTAGCTGTAATACCGGATGCAGGTGAGGCATCAAACACGGGATCCATTTCGCTGAAGTTATCGACTTCGCTGGCCGTATTGGCGTGGAGAGCATAGGGTACACTCATCAATTGCGTGAGGCCCATATCCACATATCCGGAGCCATTATCCACTTCGATGCGGATGTAATGATCATCGGCGGCCCAGTCAATGGCACCAAAGTTACCGTTAAGCACGGAACCGGTACCAATGTTAAGTGTAACAAGGCCGTACTGATTAGTAGAGGTTGCATGGTTTTCCTGATAAACAACGCTTCCGCTGTCTTCAATGCTGATTCTGATATCAACGGTTTCTTCGCTGATGATATCACCAGCGTTATCACGAAGCACAGCCTGGTATTTAACAGACTGAGGTGCTTGTGCAAAGGCAGTTACGGCACAAATGACTACCGCAACGGTTAATAGTAAAATCTTTTTCATAGCTTTTGGGTTTTTAGGTTATTTGTTTTTTGTGATTTTGTACGTTTCGTGTTTTCCGTTGGTGCGATTCTTCACCATCAGAACATAGTTTCCATTGCTGTATGCCTGCATGGAAATGACATTTTTTCCCGTAGTAATCAACTCAGAGGCAAGTTGTTTCCCCTGCATGTCATATAATGTCCATGAGAATTCATGATCCTGCTTGTCAGGGAGATCAACAATGAGGGTGGACTGGGTTGGATTCGGAAAAACCCCCACTTCAACATTAAGCGAGTTGTTTTCAATGGAGGTTTCCATTAAACCCGGCTGATGAAAACCCTGGGTGACGATAAGTGTAGCGTCGCCAACGGTTTCAACCACGGGTTCACCAATGGTGTACTCCATATCAAGGTTTCCGGCGGTGGCATGCCCTCCCCCGGATGCAACGACGTCGTTCTGTACGTTTTGTGCTGTAGCAAAGCCACAGACAAACAAGAAGAACAACAGTACTAAAGTTGGTTTTCTCATAATATGTCAGATTTGGTTTGGTTTCAAAAAATCAGGAAAAAATGCATAACATCACCCGTCAATCCCGCCATCATGCAACGTCAAATGTACACTTTTTTTATGTTTATGGCAAACTTTTCCATCATTACAAATCCATATATTATATATTAACCTTAAACGTTAGGAGTAAAAAGCCAGCATTGATGTATATCCAACTACACATAACTGGTCGTACAATACCATGAATAACATGTGTGCAATAAATTACCGGGTGGCGAAGGAGTTTTGAGTTTCGTTTCTTAACTAATATGTCTACTTTAGCATTGTTCTAAAATTGGGAAGCCTACACATAATAGCCTGATTGATTCGCTGAAACTTTATTTTTGTAACTTTTTTATAACAGATTTATTTTTCAGTCAAGAATATCCTCACATTCCTTCATCAATTCATCAAATGCTTTATTAATTCTTTTGATATCTCCTTTTTGAAAAGAATCTTTAATTGCACGTCTGTTGATTCTTTGTAATAAATTGTCAAGTTCAAAATACCGTAATAGCAACTTTTCATTTTCAGTGTTAAATCCTCGAAGTTCTTTTTTCTTGAGAATTTCCTTTTTGGTAACACTCATTCTTGCCATAATATAGAGAATAATTTTTATTCAAATATACAAAAAATACGAATCTCTTTTCTCGAAATCAGTCTTAGTGGGAGTGTGAGTGTTGAGAAAAAGAGCGGGAGTGAGAGTGATTAAAGAGAAACAGAGCGAGGCTTCGTACTGTGTACTCACTCTCGCTCTGTTTTGCTCCCCCTCTTGGACTTGAACCAAGGACCCCCTGATTAACAGTCAGGTGCTC
>CAYQMB010000159.1:0-5486 GCA_964418565.1 uncultured Bacteroidales bacterium
GGACAGTATGTCGGTAAAAACCGGATGTGCCCGTAAAATTCGCTTTTGGCATGCCTGTCCGCCAACTGGCTGATATTTTTGCACTTCTCTGCTGCATAAAATCATGCCAAAAGCTTGTGGTTACTGTGCCATACACCCGGACTGCGTTCCTTGTCCGGGCTTACCGACATCTTGTCGCCTAACGGGACATAATAATTTGCTATAGCTAAGCTATACCTTCGAATCATGTTAACCTGCCGGGTTGCGGGCTGAGTCAAAACCGGCCAAAATACAGCCTTCAGGATGTTTTCGTAATCAATCCCTGCCTTTTTTCAATGCGGCAATTTCCCGCTTTAATTTCATAATGTCTTCGCGCATGTCGGGAAGGTGTTTTTGCATGATGAAGCTGCGTTTGAATTCTCTGGCGGGTATTGCAGGGCTTCCCATGATGGTTTCTCCGGATTTTACATTACCGGGAACGCCGGCTTTGGCAGCGATATTTACTCTGTCGCCAATGGTGAGATGGCCGGCGATGCCAACCTGACCGCCAAACATGCAGCCTGAACCCACTTTTGTAGATCCGCTGATGCCAACCTGTGCGGCTGATACGGTTTTTTCACCTATGCTGACATTGTGGGCAACCTGAATCAGATTGTCCAGCTTGGCGCCTTTTTTAATCAGCGTTTCGCCCATGGTGGCACGATCGATGGTAGTGTTGGCACCGATTTCCACATCATCTTCAATGCGCACAATACCCACTTGTTCAATCTTGTGGAAATTGCCTTTATCATCCGGTGCAAAGCCAAAACCATCCGAACCGATAACCGCACCGGCATGTATAATGCAGTTGTTGCCAATGGAACATGCATGATATATTTTCACACCGGCATAAATGGTAACATTGTCACCGATTTGTACATTATCACCAATGTAACTGTTGGGATAGATTTTGCAGTTTTTGCCGATTTTTACATTGTGGCCGATGTAAGCAAAAGCTCCCAGATAAATTCCTTTTCCGATTTTACTGTCTTTGCCAATGAAATGCGGTTCTTCTTTGCCTTTTTTGTTGTGTACGCTTTCGTTTACCATCTTCAGAATGCCTGCAAATGCCTGATAAGGATCATCAACGCGGATGAGTGTTGCTTTAACCTTATTTTCCGGCTTAAAGTCTTTTTTGACAAGTACTACCGAAGCATCGGTTTCATAAACGTATGGTGTGTATTTCGGATTGGCCAGGAAACTCAGACTCCCCGGTTTGCCTTCTTCAATTTTGCTGATATCGTTAACCTTAACTTTTGGATCTCCGTCCACTTCGCCTTTCAGGTACTGAGCAATTTGTTTGGCTGTATATTTCATTCTCGTTTTTTTTACATGACATCCTTCGGATAGCAAAGATAATATTTTATCACATTATGACTAAGGGTGGCCTGATCAAACATATCGGAGGCTTCTGTCAGGTCGTATAGTTTGCCGTGTTTTAATATGTTGATTTTTTCGTCCATGCTGCTGTATGCCGCGTTGGATGTTTCGCCTGTATACAGGTAATAAGCTGCTTCGGAAGAAGAAAGACCGAATCGGTTTTCAATTCGTTTTCTGATCTCCTCAATATAGGCCGGGTCAATGGGGTTTTTCTGGAGTTCAATGCGGAACAGCCGCCTGTTCATCAAGCGGTCCGATAAATCCGATAAAACACGATCATCATGCTTAACCCATGCTTTTACCGATGACATAATGTCGCTGTCATCCAGTTTGTTGAATCGTTCAAGCACTTCATCTTCAGGTGTTTTGTCGTGCGTGAGGAACCACAACAAGGCATCACTGGCATTCAGTTCTTTTCCGGATTTTATCAGGTCTTTGGCCCGCTGCAGGGTGATTTCAAGCAATTTCTCCGCACTGAGCACGGTCTTGTGCAAATACACCTGCCAGTACATCAGGCGGCGGGCAATCAGAAACTTTTCAATGCTGTAAATTCCTTTGGCATCCACCACCAGTTGATCATCCACCACATTCAGCATTTTAATGATGCGCTCGGATCCGATCACACCTTCGGAAACGCCGGTAAAAAAGCTGTCGCGGCGCAGGTAATCCAGACGGTCCATATCAAGCTGACTGGATACAAGCTGATGCAAAAAACCTTTGTGGTATTTGCCTCTGAAAATATCTATTGCCATATCAAGCCTGCCGTCAAATTCCCGGTTAAGCGCCTGCATGTACATCAGTGAAAGCGTTTCGTGATCGTAGGCACTAACAATATCATGTTCCAGGGTGTGAGAATACGGCCCGTGGCCGATGTCGTGGAGCAAAATGGCAATGTTCACCGCTTCAGCCTCTTCATTGGTAATGCTGTGGCCTTTGCTGCGGATCACATCAATGGCCATGCTCATCAGATGCATAGCACCAAGGGCATGATGAAACCTGGTATGAACGGCTCCGGGATACACCAGATAGGTGAGACCCAACTGACAAATGCGGCGCAACCTCTGGAAATACGAATGTTCCATGAGATCAAATACCAGCTCATGCTTAATGGTGATAAACCCGTGTACCGGGTCGTTGATGATTTTTCGTTTATTGATGTTGATGCTTCTCATGCACAAAAACTTAGTAAACAAAGCTAAAAAATATTCCCGTATTGTCCGGTAGCTTGAACGATTTGTTAGGCTAAAAAGTTCTGTTTTATTTTTTGGGCGCCTTCTTTTTCAGCCTGGCTGAGCTTTACGAAAGTTTCAAACGTTCGTAAAGTTAAGCCAGTTCTGAAAAAGTACCGGTCTTTGGCTTATATCTCAGTGGCTGCAGGCCGGGTATTGGATGAGCTGCCTATGATCTTGCCGCTGTCAGCTATGTCAGCTCAGCAACAACCGCGGCCTGCAGCCACTGAGGATGCCAGCCGTCGCCCTGGCGCGGGAATCATCTTATGTATTGGAATAATCTTCCTACAAATAACCCTTTCGTTACATTGAAACCTGATCAAATATTTCTAAATTTAGCCAACAGGTATTTGTATATGTAAAACTGATCATAGTTTTTAATAATGATGATAAAATTTGATTCTGGATTTTGAAAATCAACATGGGAAATATGGCAAAAAAATTTAAAAATAAATACAGAATTGGATCTGCAAGAAAACCAAACTGGGATTATCGGACAAATGGAATGTATTACGTTACAATTTGCACTGGTAACCGGGCATTACATTTTGGGGACGTATGTGATGAGGAAATGATATTTACGGACATTGGCCGGATTGCCAATACATGCTGGTTAGAAATCCCGGAACATTTTGAATTTGTACAATTGGATGAATTTCAAATCATGCCAAATCATATGCATGGGCTATTAAAAATCCAACATGACCAGAATAATGCAGAACCGTTGCATGTAGAACCGGTGCATGCAACGGTTCTACGCAACGGTGATCAGAATAAAAATGAAAAAATGGCTGGTATTTCACCAAAAAAAGGATCATTATCAACCATCATCAGGTCGTATAAATCGGCTGTGACAAAAGACGCCCGAATTATTGACCCTGGTTTTACCTGGCAGGCCAAATTTCATGACAGCATTGTGCGTGATTTTCAATCGCTGATAAATATCCGTAATTACATCAAAAACAATCCAAAAAACTGGAGAAAGGACAAGCTGAACCCTTTATAAATACATATATCAGTGCACCGATTTGTTTCTAATTTAACACCATTGGCCTGTTTCGGATTTTTCTCCTTTTTTTTGATGCTGTGCTTTAGAATCTGTATTTTTACATCCTAACAAACATTAAAAAACAAATATTATGTTTTCAGGAATTGTTGAAGAAACCTCAAAGGTTGTAAAACTCGAAAGAGACAAAGGAAATCTGCATATTACCATGACCTGCTCATTCGCCGATGAACTCAAAGTAGATCAGTCGGTATCCCATAACGGGGTTTGCCTTACCGTGGTGGATGTGAATAAACCCAAAAAGGAATACACCATCACCGCCGTGGATGAAACCCTGCAGAAATCCAACCTGGGACTGCTGGAAGTGGGCTCTGAAGTGAATCTCGAGCGCAGCATGACCATGGACAAACTGCTGGACGGACACCTCGTACAGGGCCATGTCGATCAGACCGCTGAATGTGTGGAGGTGAAAGAAGCCGACGGAAGCTGGTACTTTACGTTTAAATACGACCGCAACCAGGGAAACATTACCGTGGAAAAAGGGTCCGTTTCTGTCAATGGTGTGTCACTAACAGTGGTGAATTCGCAGGACGATCAGTTTCAGGTGGCAATCATCCCGTTTACCTACGATGTTACCAATTTCCATACCTTCAAACCCGGTACCATTGTCAATCTGGAGTTTGATGTGATTGGCAAATACATCCAGAAAATTGTAAATCAGTATCTGGAAAACATGGACATCAAAAAATAAACTATGTCAAAACAGAAAATACTGGTTACCGGTGGCCTGGGCTACATCGGGTCTCATACCGTGGTGGAATTGATCAATGCCGGTTTTGAAGTTGTCGTGATGGACAATTTGTACAACGCCGGCATGGAGGTTTTGGATGGCATTGAGTCCATTACCGGCGTGCGTCCGGATTTTCTGAAAGAGGATTTGCGCAACAAAGCAGCCATAGAAGCCTGTTTTGATGCCCATCCGGACATACAGGCCGCCATACATTTTGCTGCCTACAAGGCCGTGGGCGAATCGCATGAAAAACCGCTGGATTATTACGAAAACAACCTCACCTCCCTGACTAACCTCATGCGGGTGATGAGCGAAAAAGACAGAAAATCGCTGGTGTTCAGCTCTTCCTGTACGGTGTACGGCGATCCCGACGAGCTTCCTGTTACCGAAAAAGCCCCGTTTAAACCGGCCATGTCGCCATATGGCAACACCAAGCGCATCGCTGAAGAAATCATGCAGGATGTGTGCCGTGCTGATGAAGCCTTTAATGCCATTAGCTTACGGTATTTTAACCCGATCGGGGCACATCCGTCAGGGAAAATCGGGGAAATGCCACAGGGAATTCCCAACAACCTGATGCCCTTCATTACCCAGACAGCCTTTGGCATTCGCGATGAACTGAAAATTTTTGGTGACGATTACGACACGCCCGATGGTACCTGCATTCGCGATTACATCAATGTTGTGGATCTGGCAAAAGCCCATGTGATTGCCGTGCAGCGTATGGTAAAAGGCGAACAGGATAAAAATTACGAGTATTTCAATCTCGGTACCGGAAAAGGTGTATCTGTGCTTGACATGGTAAATAGTTTTGAGCGTGTATCCGGTAAAAAACTGAATTACAGCATTGCCGACCGCCGTGCCGGTGATGTGCCGGTGGTGTATGCCGATACGACAAAAGCCAATAAGGTGCTTGGCTGGACAGCCAAAAGCAGCCTGGATGACACCATTCGCTCTGCCTGGGAATGGGAGAAAAAAGTACGGGGCTAAAGCGCTGTTAACCACAAGGAGCCTGAAGGGCTCAAACATGAATAGCCCCGGGTGCAACTCGGGGTTAAGGAGA
>CAYQMB010000160.1:0-5483 GCA_964418565.1 uncultured Bacteroidales bacterium
CCGGGGCCGTTGAATCAGCCTTGATTGGCCCCGTGACCTTCGCCGCTGGGCAGACAATCGCATTCCCCATGACCGGCAGGACACAGGGCATGGTTTTGACCGCTGCAAAAGCCCTGACTGTTGATGCTTCTGGGGCAGGTAATATTTGTGTATGGGCGCAAGGTAAATATAAATGATCAGCCATGTCACAATAGAAACAGCACCTACCGGATACCCCGTGTCGGTCGAAGATATCAAGGAACACGCCATTATCGAGCACGATAACGATGACTGGTTGTTGAACTCGTATCTCAGGGCGGCCATCGCAGATCTTGACCCGCCGTACGGGATACTTGGCAGAGCCATGATGGAACAGACCCTTATTGCGTACCTGACCGGGTTTGACAGTGATCGGATATACTTGCCTTATCCCCCGCTGGTTTCCGTTACGTCGGTGAAGTATCAGGACAGTGACGGAGTTGAACAGACGGTTGACTCATCAACATATGAAGTTATTACAGGCGCTGAACCTGGATATGTTGCGATACTTGACGGCGAAAACTGGCCGACGGATGAGGATGACATTTCAACGCCGGTTTTGATCGAATACAAAGCCGGATACACGTCTGTCCCAGAAGGTATAAAATTTTATATCATGTTGTTGGTGGCTGAAATGTACAGGCAGCGGGAAATGTCAACCGTTATGGCAACAAAGAATAATCCTTTGTGGATGAACATGATTGAAAAGTATCGGTTTCGTTTTGCGGGGTGGGAATGATTTTCTCCGGCGCTTTGGATACGGTTGTCACGTTTCAGTCTGTGACGACCGGTACAGATGGCATGGGATCGCCAACGGAAGCACTGGCCGATATGACCGGAGTGCCGACAAGAGCTCAGTATATCCCTATGCGCGGTCAAGAGCAGATCGAAGCAAGCAAACTTGAATCAAAGATGGTGTTCAAGCTAAGGATTAGACGAAATTCATCTATTACCCCGGCTGTTCGGGTGGTTGCCAGGGGGGTAACGGCAAAGATAACCGGGATTGAAGACGCAGGCAGGAATGGTCAAGACATGGTTCTTTGGTGTGAGGGGGTTGAGGTATGAAGAAATATAAAGAGCCAAGGTCTCAGATAAGGGACCCGGATGGTAAAAAACTTGTGGATGTTGCTTTTGACTTCACTGAGTTTGAAAAGAAATTGGCAGAGCATATTAATGAAAATGCCGAAGCAATCGCAAAGCAGGTTGCAAAAGATGCAAGGGCAAGCGTAAATGTTATCACAGGTAACCTCAAAAAGGGGATTAAGGCCAAAAAAAGCAAGTTTGAGGATGGTGGGTGGATTATAAAAAGTAATGCTCCTCATGCCTTCATTGTAGAATTTGGACACGGTGGGCCACACCCGGCACCACCTCATGCTTACCTGCGACCGGCGCTTGAAAACAATATTGACCTTGCCAGGCAGCAATTTGGCGCAAAATGAAGGGAGCAAAAATCATGGATAAAAAACACATGGGAGGTAAATGCCAACAATTAGTTAAAGACGGTAGGTGGTGGTCACCTGATGGCGGTTGGTTTACATCGAAAGATAACGTGTTGTGTTGGGATGATGGAGACATAACAAACCTAAATAAAGGTGGAGCGATAAGAATCTTGCCCCAAGAATTTTCAGGCCATAACTCTACTATATTAACTAAAGATGGCGACCATGATGAAACAACATTTATAAAATCCCTGCAGGTTTTGAAAGTATTCGCTGGGGATATTGTTGTGATAAAAGTTCCAGGGGTTTTATCAGAAAAAGGCAAGAAGAATTTGATAAAAAGCATTAGGCCTGTTTTACCATCAGCAATAGAAGTTGTGGTTCTTGAAAATGGAGTTGATATCGGGGTGGTTAGATTATGCGATTAAAATCAATTTACCAGGCAACAATTCGGGGTAAAAAAAAGTGAGCAAGGGTTATGAGTAAAAGCGAAGACCACAAGACCGGGTTGTTTGTCGACCCAACAGGCGATCTTGATCTGTACTTGAAAAAAGAATCAGGTGTTGTTTTCCCGTGTGACAAGGACGGCAAGAAATTGTCAAAAATGATTATGGGGCATTTGGTTCAGGGCGTAGACGAATTGACAACCATGACGATAAAATTTTACCCGTGTGGATGGGTTGATTAATGCAAAATATCTTAACCGGCATATATGGCAGATACAACGGAGACACTGACTTAAAGGCGGCGCTCCCAGGAGGTCTGCATTTTGAAATGGCACCGCAGGGCACGGCCATGACCTATGCCACTTTCAATGTGGTTTCTGCCAGGCCGGAATACAGGCTTGCCGGTGAGCGCGATGAGGTGCTTTGGCTGCAATTTGACATCTGGGCCAGCACAAACGCCTTGAGACAAACCGCCTATGATGCACTGCTGGCGGTCTATGACGATGCCAGAATATCAGCCACAGGATACACGCCTGTAATATTGGAACGAATCAATCAACAGATGTTGCGGGACGGAGAACAGAACGAGATACACCGGGGAGTAATTGAATACAGCGGACGATGGGAGAAATCTTAGTGTTTGAACACATCCCACATAAAAAAATCCTTGTCACCGGTCCACAGAGGTCAGGGACAACTATCTGCGCCCGAATGATTGCTCATGACACTGGTTTTGAATATATCGATGAAAACAGGATCGGGGTTGACAATCTTACCCTTGCAAAAATGTTGTTTGAGTCTTCAGAAAATTTTGTTCTCCAGGCCCCGGCGCTTTCAAGGTGGTGTCACAAATTAAATGCGGATTTAGTGGTGTTTATGATGCGGGCAATATCAGATATCGAAAAAAGTCAGCGTCGTATCGGGTGGGGATGCGAAGCAATAGAGTTAAAAAAATACGGAGCGCATCATGGTCCTATCGCACAAATCAAATACAACTTCTGGCACAACCGGCAAAAAGCACAAGTCAAAAATTATCTGGAAGCTAATTACAATGATTTAGCCGGACACAAACTGTTTGAGCATAACAGGAAACACTTTTCAGCACGACAATGGAGGGGGGAGCAATGATACCAGTTCTATTTATCACGTACAATCGGGTTGAATATACAAAAAAAACCTTACCGGCACTTATCAAAAATACGCCTGGTGCAAGGATAATTGTAATTGACAATGGGTCAACCGATGGGACAGTTGAATACCTGGAAGGCATTTACGGGATCGAGCTTTATCTGAACGATAAAAACTTTGGATTAGCTCATGCAATGAATCAGTTTCTTGAGTTGACGGCAACCGATTCCATTGTCGCAAAGGTGGACAATGACACCATGGTGCCGCCAGGGTGGCTTGAGAAGATGACCACTGCAATGGAAGAGTCAGGAGTTGATGTGCTACAGGCATACCATTATCTGACCGCTTTTGATGTTTCGTCGTGGGAAGATGTTGAAGCAAAGCACACATGTGTTGAAACGTCTGCAGGTAATGTCGTTATTGTTCCTGCAGTCGGTGGCAGCGGCACAGTGTTTAAACGTAACATTATCACGGGGATATTCACTGATGAAGGATTAAACCCATGGTGGAATTTTCAACAGGGGATTCCAGATGTAAAAAAAGGTTTCTTTGCCGGTGTATGGGTAGATTTGCTTGATATGGTGGGTCACAATGAGTTTGTCCCGAATTTGGACAACAAATATTACAGATCGACTGGTAGGTTTTGTCTGTTCCCTGAAGACATATCAGTAGTGATACCCGTGATCCGTCCTGTTTCAGCCATGCGATGCATTGAATCTGTTCAAAAGTACTTGCCGGGGGTGGAAATAGTATCAGAAGAGGACAAACATAATCTTGGTTGTCCGAAGATGGTAAACCGGCTGGTCGCGAAAACATCCAGACAGTGGGTAATGTTCCTGGGTGACGACACAGAAATAAAACCAGGCTTTCTTAGGGCGCTGCAATATGCGGTTGAGTCTTTGCCTAAAAAATGGGGCGTAATTGGATTAAACACAGAGAACGGTATACCCTGCGCTCACTGGATTGCGCATAAAAACATGCTTGATTTAACTGGTGGGCAATTCTTCAGCTCTGATTACCATCATTTTTATTGCGACAATGAACTGATGGATATTGCAAAAGAGAACGAGCGGTGGGCATGGGCTGAGAAAGCTAAGATAAAACATAACCATCCATCAAATTCAGCAGAACCTGACGAATATAATAAATCTGTTTTATCAAACAGAGAAGCCGACAGGATCACGTATTATCACAGGAAACGGGATAGGCGGGGCGGTGGCCTTGCAATAGGGTTTCCATTGGTAGATGATCGGGTGCCTGTGCAGTTTTTTACCAGCTTTGCTTGCATGGATAAGCCTGAGCAGTATACGCTTTTGGTCCCGCACCATCCGCACGGCCCTTGGGCCGGCAGCATTGCAGACGCAAGAAACAGTCTTGTCAGCCAGGCGCTTGAGGAAGGATGTAGCCATCTGTTGATGCTTGACACAGATCAGGTTTACCCGGCAGATACGCTGACAAAGCTCATGTCTCATAAAAAAGATATTTGTGGTGTCAGAGTTCACAGACGGTATATGCCGTTTGATCCTATCTTTCTCAGGGGAGAAATCGGTAAATACAAAAGCGTGTCTGATGAAGAGATGTATTCAGGCGACCTGATCCAGGTGGATGCTACCGGGACCGGGTGCCTGTTGTTTGATATGGATGTCTTTTTAAAAGTCGGGTTCCCTTGGTTTGAATTTACAACTCATGAAGGACATCCTGTCGGGGAGGACATTAATTTCTGTTCAAAAGCCAGAGCAGCAGGCATCGAGATCTATGTGGACACCGGGATACCGGTTGGGCACTTAGCAACGGTAGAAGTGGATAGATTTTTCCACGAAATATGTAAAACAATGAACGCAAGAATTTGATCTTTTAAAATCCGGGTTTTGCTGAAGGTCCGGCCAGACTGACAGCAGACGCAAGATAAAAACGAGGCGGCATTATGGGTGCCCATAACATCCATAGTGCCGCCTTTTTTTATGCCCGGAGCAAACCAATAAGAAAAAGGATAAGACAATGGCTATTGTAGGTAAAGACGGAAAAGTATCACTCGGGGCCGACACTGTTGTGGGAATGGGCACGTGGTCCCTTGACGGCATCCAGGTTGAAGAGTTTGACGCTTCAGCGTTTGGCGACACATGGAAAAAGTTTGAATACGGTATGAAAGATGGCGGGACCATTTCGTTCAACGGGCATTATGAACCTACCGACACGACCGGACAGCAGGCACTCCAACAGGCTAACCTTTACAACTCGGATCTTACAAATATCAGGTTGTATGTTGACAACACGAGTTACTGGGTGCCTTGCCAAACAACCGGATATTTCAGCCCGAATCTGACAACTGGCGCACCCACCAAACTGTCAAGCGTGACCATTACCGCATTCAATGTCGGTATGGACAAATCAGGGCTTGGCACGATCAATTTCACCGGCAAAGTATCCGGTGTAATGGTTCTGGTTTAACCCC
>CAYQMB010000161.1:0-5451 GCA_964418565.1 uncultured Bacteroidales bacterium
GCATGGGTGGTCTGCGCTCAGGTTTTTTTGGAGGTGCTGTCATTGCAGCAATCATGTTTTTGGTTTTGATTTTTATGATACAGGAACCGCCACGGGAAAAATAATTATTCGCATTCCCCGTCATTATCTCATTTACACCAATCCTGATGATTACCAACCCTTAGTCTTTCTCTGTTTGGTTTTCGCTTTCCAGCAACTGAGCTTTCAATCGCTCAGAATCTGCATCAATTTTCTCCCTGACGACCTCGAGAGCCTGTCCGACAGATTCGTCAAGAATTTTTCGCCGGATAGATAACTCATCATACCCATAATACAGCGCTAAGGTTGCCCTTCCTTTCCCCGTACCGGTATAAGCACCGATTAACCGGCCCTGCAGGTCAAGAATACGCACCTCAACTTCAACTTCCCGGCTCATTACCATGAGTGGAAAACCAACCAGATTAATGGTATACAGGGTCATGCCGGAGGCTAAAAACCAGCCCCAGCCATCATTGGAATCCAATGTCCTACTGCTGTAAAAGGCACTGCCGTACTTGTCACCATATGGATTCATGATGTTTGTTTCCATTTCTTCGCGAAACATATGAAATTCATCACGAGCAATAAACTGATTTTGATATTCATCGCCCGAATACAATTGCAGTGCCGGCAATTGGGGATTAATGGGATCGGTTTCCGGCTCCATCATTATGGGCTGATAACTACGACACCCAATCATCATTATCACAGTGCTGATAAGAAAAATGTATTTCTTCATGGTTTTGAGTTTCCTTAAAGATACAAATTTCCGGGTAATGCTGCATAAAAAAAGACAGCTCATGCGAACTGCCTTGCTTGTGACCCAGGGAGGAATCGAACCCCCAACCTTCAGAACCGGAATCTGACGCTCTATCCAATTGAGCTACTGGGCCGGTTTTTCAGGAGCAAAAATACAAATTTTTATTGGTTTGCGAATTTTTTATACTTTTAAATGCAGGAAAATTCCGCATATATGGAATAATTTTTGCTGTAAGAAATGGTATTATATCATGAGAAAAATTGCACGCTACATAGGTTTTATGCTTATTCTTTTCATTGGGCACAATGTTACCCTAAATGCACAGGTGGAAGTCACGCCGGATTATGACCTTATTATGGCAGCAGACGCCGGCAGTTTGAAGCATGTACGGATTGCCGTGATTGAGGGTGCCAATGTGGATGCCAAAACTGAAAATGGTGTAACGCCCTTGATGTACGCTGCACAGGGGGGCTACCTTGACATTGTTGAATTTTTGGTGGAAATGGATGCCAAAATTGATACAAAACCATACGAATCCAATCGTACTGCTTTAATGGCAGCGGTGGAAAACGGACATGTTGAAATAGCCGAATTTTTAATCCGCAAAGGTGCAGATATCAGCCTTACCGATTACCGTGGCCGAAACCTTATGCATTATGCCGCTCTGTGTGGTGTCTGGGAAATGACAGATCTTCTGCTGTATTACGGCATGTTTGTTGACCCCCTGGATGAGGAAAAGCGCACACCGCTCATGCTTGCATCCTATGATGGGTACGATGCCACTGTCAGGGTGCTGCTGGAAAACGACGCAAAGCCTGACCTGTCCGATGAAAACGGCAATACTGCCATGCACATGGCTGCTCAAAACGGTCATGACACTGTAATTTCTGAACTTATCGATGCAGGTGCAGACACTGAGATCATCAATGATGAAGGATATGCTCCTCTCGATATGGCAACCATGTACGGACGGTTTGAAAGCAGCAAAACGCTTATTGAACGTGAGGCTATTTTACATGACTCCATCAAACCGTCATTTAATCTGCTGACCCTGGCAAAAAAATCAGGCAACAAAACGCTTGTAAAATACCTGAAAGAGAAAGGAGCAACAAGAAATTTCAGGCCATATGTGAATAGCATGGGATTGGGGATGGATGTCATTGCCAATGGAAACAACACCTTTTTAACCGGAATTTTAAGTATACACGAAGACAAATACAATCTGAACCTTGATCTGTTTGCCGGCAGCCGCACCAAAGCCATACTTGTGCCGCTGGAAATATCGGATTACAGTACTTATTTATTGTATGAAGACCGCCACGTAGCCGGCATTGGATTGAATAAGGATTTTGACATATTTAAGCCCATTTCGGGATGGCGTTATGGTATCAACACCGGCGTTATGCACACGTACTCATGGGCAACATACAAAGGATACCGCCCACATCCTACACCCGAATTTACAACGGGAGGCTCGGTTTCTGCATTTGCCAAATACGATTTTTTTCGCATTGCAACAGGTTATCAGTACCTGAAATTCCCATCCATGAATTACAGGCCGCATCATTTTTTCCTCCGCATACAGGTATTTTTACGTTTTAATGATGATATCTATTACAACATTCTGATATGAAAAAAGATATTCTGAGAATCGCGGGCATATTTGCTTTTTCTGTCAGTGTGTTTTTGTTTTTAACCACCTGTGATGATGAGTATGTTGATTACGAAAACATCAATTGTGATGATTGTTATGTGGAAAAACCACAAACAAGTTATTTAAAAATTACGTTCAGCACAGATATCAACGACACGGTATTTTTTGAAATTTATCGTGGGTATGTTGATCAGTCCATGCTGGAATGGAGAGGATGGTCCACTGAAAGCCCGCTGTACCTTTATCAGACACCTATTGATAATTTATATTCTGTCAAAGCAACCTATCGGAAAGATTCTGCATCTATATCTGTGATTGACGCTGATGAGCTGAAAACTCAGTTCATTCGGAATTATTGTGATGAAGATTGTTACATCATTACAGGCGGCAATTACAATGTAGAACTGACGGATTATTAGGGGTATGAAACAA
The DNA here is from genome assembly GCA_964418565.1 of uncultured Bacteroidales bacterium. Lineage (GTDB taxonomy): Bacteria > Bacteroidota > Bacteroidia > Bacteroidales > ML635J-15 > JAQIBY01. The sequence goes on from CAYQMB010000161.1 coordinate 2,865, forward strand.
TCCTGCATTCAGGTTTATACGGGAAACGGCAAAGGTAAAACCACTGCCGCAATTGGTCTGGCTATACGAGCGGCAGGCCATGGCTTGCACGTATGCATCATTCAGTTTATGAAAGGAAAGCCATACGGAGAACATGCCATTTTAAACACGATTAACCAGATCGAAATCCACCCTGTCGGCACAGAAGATTGCATCCGCAAAGAAGATGTCACGCAAAAACATATTGACGCTGCTCAGGCAGGATTTAATCTGGCAAAAGAAAAAATGGCATCGAAAAAATACGATGTGATAATACTTGATGAAATCAATGTAAGCCTCTGGTTTAATCTTTTAAAACTGACCGACGTTTTGAATCTGCTTGATGCCAAACCAGCAGGCACAGAATTGGTTTTAACCGGCAGGTATGCACCAGAAGAAATCATAAAAAAAGCGGATATGGTTACTTCCATGGAGGCTATGAAACACCCGTATGACAAAGGAATTGAGGCCAGAAAGGGAATTGAATATTAACACAAACCGTTAGATGAATATTTTTTATTAGATTTGAACTAATAGTCAGAGTATGTTAACCAATAAAAAACAACGCAATTTATGAAACGTGCAACTTTCCTGTTTGTTGCTCTGTTCCTTGCAAGTGTATCGTTTGCTCAGACATCGATATCCCTGCAACCGGATGAGACAGAGTTAAGAGTAAAAAATTCAACCGCCGAAAACCTACAGGTGGAAAACAAGATCAAGCAAATTGAATTCCACCAGGAAGCAACTGATGTCGGTGAGTTTTCAGCCCTGGACCTGAAAGGGTACCATAAAAACCATGCCGGTACGCCCGGTAATCCCGATTTACCGGTTTTAAACCGATTGCTTGAAGTTCCGCACGGAGCCAGCATATCGGTTACGGTTGTGGATTACGACGAGGTTGTTTATGATCTGGATGATCTGAATCTGGATAAAATAGCCCCACGACAGCCTTCATACGCAAAAAATGCAGATGAAGCTTCCGTTGTTTACCATTACAACTCAGATGTATACACAAGCGATGAGTGGATTGAACCTGAAATAGCTACTGCCACACTGGGCGGTGTTATGCGCGGCATTCAACTGGGTCAGGTTAGCATTTGTCCGTTCCGTTATAACCCCGGAACCAACGAACTGGCTGTCCTCAATAACATCAAGCTGGACATCAGCTTCGAAGGCGGCGACGCTGCCATGTCATCGCTCATGAAGGAAAAATACTACTCCCCGGAATTTACACCGGCTTACAGCCAATTACTCAACTACCAGGAACCGGCCGGTAAAGATTCTTTTACATCCTACCCGATAAAGTATGTTATCGTTGCAGACAGACAATTTGAAACCACGCTGCAACCTTTTATTCAGTGGAAAACTAAATCCGGTTATAATGTTGTTGAAGCTTATACCGATGTCATCGGATCAACAACAACCGACATTCAAAACTACCTGCAGGGATTATACGATGCCGGCAGTGCTTCTGATCCTGCTCCGACCTACGTATTAATTGTAGGGGATCATGATGGAAATTATAATGTGCCTGCCCATGCCGGAGAAACCGGAGGACACGTCACAGATGTGTATTATGGTTGCTATGATGGCACCAATGATAACATTCCGGATGTGTATTTAGGCCGTATGTCTGCTAACACTACAACCGAATTGCAAAACGTACTCGACAAGATTTTGCCATATGAACAGTATACCATCCCTGATGGATCCTACCTGAACGAATGTATGCTAATTGCCGGTGTAGATGGAACTTTTGCTCAAACACACGGCGACGGTACAATTAGTTATGGAATACGTGAGTATTTCAACACCGCTCACGGCTTCTCCGATATTTATGCTTATTACCACACTTACACAAGTGGTGATTACCATGTAATGAGCTCAACCAGTGGTTCAGCATCAAGTGATATCATCAGCAAAATATCAAACGGTGTTGGTTTTGCCAACTACACGGCTCACTGTTTCGAGCAAGGCTGGGGTGATCCCGCATTTCAGAATGGAGACATCGCAGGATTGGCCAATAATAACGAGTATCCCTTTATGATAGGTAACTGTTGCCTCTCATTTAAGTTTGATTATAGCGATGCATTTGGTGAGCAAATTCTATATGCCCAAAACAAAGGAGCCATTAATTATATTGGCACATCCAATAATTCTTATTGGGATGAAGATGTTTACTGGGGTATTGGGCTTACCAGCCTTGGCATTACTGAAGCCAATGTACCAAACCACGATTATAGCAACACAGGTCAGGGTGGATATGATGGCGTGTGGCATGAACATGGAGAGAGCTTTGATGAATGGTTCTTCACAGGTGGCCAGATGGTTTACTGCGCTAACATGCAGGTAGAATCAAGCTCTTCTTCCAGGAAACAATATTATTGGGAAATTTATCACAATTCCGGCGATCCCTCACTCATGCCATACATGACAGAGCCTGATGCCCTCACTATAAGCTATTCTGATCCCATGGTGGGCGCTACAAGCCTGACAGTTACTACTGAGCCATATACTTACGTTGCAATCTCACAGAATGGGGTTTTACTTGACGCCAAATGGTCCGGCA
>CAYQMB010000162.1:0-5335 GCA_964418565.1 uncultured Bacteroidales bacterium
GGGCATTATTTGTTACAGATAAAAGCAAGAGGCTATAACTATTACGGGCGCTTTGTAAAGAACCAATAGCCTGGTAAGCCGGCCTACACACCTTCAACCAAAAGGTATTACAAACAAAAGCCACAAATCTCCCTTCGATTTCACGGCATTTTGTATCTTTGTTTGACTAAATGAAATGCCCATGATTGTCATTACAGGCGCTGCCGGATTTATTGGTTCATGCATGTGTGCCCGCCTCAACGAGGAAGGCTACCGCGATATCGTGCTGGTGGATGATTTCCGCAAAGACGAAAAAATCCCGAATTACAAAAACAAAATCTTTTCCGAAAAAGTGGATCGTTCCCGCTTTATTCCCTGGCTGAAGAAAAATCACCGGGACGTGCAGTTTGTCATCCACCTGGGCGCCAGAACCGACACAATGGAATTTGACAAAAAAGTGTTTGACACACTCAACCTCAACTATTCCAAAGACATCTGGAACACCTGCGTTGAGTACGGCCTGCCGCTGATTTATGCTTCCTCGGCTGCCACTTACGGAGACGGAAGTCTGGGTTACGATGACAATCACGACATCATCCCACAGCTGAAGCCGTTGAATCCATACGGCGAATCCAAAAACCAGTTTGACATCTGGGCACTTGAACAGGAAAAATCGCCCTTTTTCTGGGCCGGATTCAAGTTTTTCAATGTCTTTGGTCCCAACGAATACCACAAAGGCCGCATGGCTTCGGTGGTGATGCATGCTCACAGACAAATTGCAGAAAACGGCTATATGAACCTCTTCCGTTCTCACCATCCCGATTATAAAGACGGGCACCAGACACGCGATTTTATTTATGTGAAAGACGTGTGTGATGTAATGCTGCATTTCATGGAAGAACGTCCCGAAAGCGGCATTTATAATCTGGGAACAGGACATGCCAGAACATTTCTTGATCTGGCCAAAGCCACCTTCAAAGCTATGGGCAAAGAAGAAGACATTCGCTTCATTGACACACCCGAAAATCTGCGCGACAAATACCAGTATTTCACCGAAGCAACTATGGACAAATTGCGCAAGGCCGGGTATACAAAGGCATTTACGAGTCTTGAAGATGGCGTTAAAGATTACGTGCAGCACTACCTGAACTCAAAATCTCTGTACTGATGGCAAAACGCAAAGGAAAAGGACATTACAAAGGCGAAGTGGAAGAGAGCAAACATGAAGGTTCTGCCCTCAATGTCAACGACGGCGTGGACCAGCCGCCGCAGGTCAATCCCAACCTGAAATTCAAACGCAAACGCCGTGAATTAAGTGCGGATGCATACGCCGACGGCATTCTGAAAGGCGACCGGAATCTGCTTGGTCAGGCCATAACCCTGATTGAAAGCACCCGTCCGGATCAGAAACAACTGGCACAGGACATCATTCGCCTTTGTGTTCCCCATGCGGGAGATTCGGTACGCATCGGCATTACAGGCGTTCCCGGTGTCGGGAAATCATCCTTCATCGAAACGCTGGGACACAATCTGGTACAGGCCGGCCGCAAACTGGCAGTACTGGCCGTGGATCCGTCATCAGAGCGCTCCAAAGGCAGCATTTTGGGTGACAAAACCCGCATGAATCTGCTGGCACAATCCGAACATGCGTTCATCCGCCCCTCCCCTTCAGCCGGCTCGCTGGGTGGAGTAGCGCGGAAAACCCGGGAAAGCATCATCTTGTGCGAGGCTGCCGGTTTCGATACCATTTTTGTTGAAACCGTGGGCGTGGGACAATCCGAAGTGGCCGTACACTCCATGGTGGATTTCTTTTTGCTGCTCATGCTGGCCGGTGCCGGCGACGAACTTCAGGGCATCAAGCGGGGCATCATGGAAATGGCCGATGCCATCGCCATCAACAAAGCCGACGGAGAAAACCAAAAACGGGCGCAACTGGCCAAAGCCGAGTACAAAAATGCCCTTCACCTCTTCCCTCCCGCTCCATCCGGCTGGAAACCACAGGTACTCACCTGCTCAGCCCTGAACAACACAGGCATTTCCTACGTGTGGGATACAGTACTGGATTATATCAAGCTAACCAGAGAAAACGGGTATTTCGACAAGCGGCGCAAGGAGCAGGCCCGCTACTGGATGTATGAAACCATCAACGAAAGCCTGAAATCCGATTTTTACAGCAATCCTGATATCAAAACAAAGCAGCAAGGCTTTGAGCAGGATGTGTTACATGGCAAAATGAGCTCTTTTGAAGCCGCTCAAAAACTACTGGACACCTATTATAATCGCAAAAAGGAGTAATGTATGATTGGTCAGGACGTTGTTTACGAAACCCTGGAAAAATTAAACATCGATTACGATTATTACGAATCACCACGGGATTTTTCTTCCGAAGATGATGGCAGTTTCTGGAAGCGCATACAGGCCGAACGCTGCAAAAACCTCTTTCTGCGCAACCACAAGGGCAATAAGCATTTTCTGGTGATATCGAAATATTACGAGCCATTCAACATCAAAATTCTGGAAGATCATTTCAAAAAAGGCAAGATCAGCTTTGCTTCGGAGCGTCGTCTGGATAAATGGATTAAGACAAAGCCGGGAGCTGTCTCTGTGTTCTCCTTGTTTAATGATGTTGAAAATCACACCCGTGTGTTTGTTGACAAAGCGTTGCAGGATACAGATTACGTCACGTTTTTGCCAAATGCCCATGATGCCATATTAAAAATCAGCACAAAAGATTTCATTCGCTTACTGGAAGCGAGCGGCAATGCGTGGGAGTTTTTTGAATTGCGGTAATGGATAATTGGCCATATGCATCAATAAGCCATCAAAGTATTGAATCATCAATGCCCTGAGGCATAAATCCGGTAAGACTACGAACCAGACTGACTGTCATCCTGCTGTTTAAAAGCTGATGGGGTCATACCTGTAAACTTTTTGAAGGCATTATTAAAAGAGGCCTTGGAATTAAACCCAACGGTATGAGCGATTCCCTCAATTGTGTAGTTTTCATATTCAGCAGCTTTGAGGTATTTTTTGGCTTCCTCAATCCGATAGCGGTTTATAAAACTGCTAAAGTTTTCATTCATCTGATCATTGATTACTTTGGAAATGTATGTTTTGTTAATGTCAAGGGCTTTACTAAACTCAAAAATGGTCAACTTGGGATCCATATAAGGCTTTTCCTTTTCCATGAGCTTCAGAATGCTTTCCATGAGCAATTCTTTTTTCGCTTCAGGCATACCTGACTTCACTTCTTGCACCTCAGCCGGGGCGACATCTTCCACCACTTCCGTGGATATCTCGGTTTGAGCATGCTTGGAATCATAAATATCTTTTTGACGCAAGCCAAAATATCCGAGGAAATTAAAGAAAAACACCATCATGGCGTAATAAAATATTTGAACGCCGCCGGAGTTTCCGATGTAAAAAACAAGCAGGTCAAGGGATGAAATGATGATATACATCCCAACAAACACTTTCATCCAGTTTAGGTTAATATCCTCGGTAAAAGAGAAGTAATATTTGAGATTGGTGGAATGCTTTCTCAAAAGCACCAGCATAAGAATTGCATACACAATTACCTGCAAATTGTAAAGCGTTGTAGAAGCAATGCGGATGGAGTGCACTGTCATCAATCCCTCCTGCACTGAAGCAGCAATAACATTGAGGATAAGAAATACTGCAGCCGGCAGGAAATGCAATGCCTGTTTTTTATCAAAAGCAAAACCTTCCACAGTCAAAGATCTGGTGTAGAGGTAATAAAACGGGTTAATGGTTAACAGCAGGCCATACACTGTATAATTGTTGATCACCTCAATACCCAGCGGTTCAAGGAAAAAAGGAGCCGTGACAAAATAAAACAGTGAGACAAAAACCATTAAAAACGCCAGGGTGCGGTTTGCTCTGCTGTTCGTGTTTTCATACGTAAACAATTGCAGGGCATAAATCAAAGGCTGAAATATGAGCAGAAAATGCAATATGTGAATAAAACTAAACATGAAATCAGTCGTAAAGATAATCAATTTTATTCAGCACAAAACAAACAAGGAATGCATTATTCTTGTTTAAAATAGCGCTAATTTTCTAAATCTAAACAAAGCTTTTTAACCACAGACGTTTTTTTTGGTAAATTTGTCATTGAACATTTGGGAAGTTTAATATTAAATCAAGAACTATAAAAAAAAACGTCATGAAAAAAAGTTTATCATTATTTGTAGGCATTTTGCTAATTAGTGCATCAGCCTTTTCACAACTAGTAACAATCAGTCAGGAAAACCAACTTCCGGTTATTGGTGATACCATGTCATATAAGAACCTTACGCTATTTGGATTTGATCCTGCAGGTGAGGGCGACGTGACAGATAAGACCTGGGATTATTCATCTCTATCAGAAACCGGCTCTGGTGTAACGTATTGGTGGGTAGATGCATCAACAACAGCTCAGGCATCTGAATTTCCTGAGGCAAACCTGGCTTTGGCAGATGATCAAACGGTAGGGCATTTTTATTACAAGCATGAAGCCGGCTCCGACACCATTTACCGCACAGGAACCTACGGTGAAGATGGCAGCACCATCATGCAGATGAATTACGATTATCCCTACATTCCGGAATTCACTTTTCCCATTTCTGCAGGTGATAATTATGGCACTACATATGAAGGTGATATGGGAGACATGGGAGCCGGAGAAGACAGCACTACCATAGATGATGGGGAATATGCTGTAAACGCAGATGCGCAGGGCACACTTATCCTGCCAAACGGTACTCAATTAGACAATGTACTCAGGATTCATGTCATTGAATCATTTGACATGAAACTCTACATTATGGGAAAAGCCATTACATACTCTATCACGGATGATGCATATTACTGGTACCATGACACCATCACAAAACCTGTTTTTCAGTACACCTATACCGAACAATCTGACGGACAGGGTGGAACAGATGATTATGAGTCTCTTCGCTATCAAGATATTGCTGGAGCAGTTGGAAATCAGGATGTAATGGCATCCAAAATGGAGATTTACCCCAATCCGACTACTGGAATTGTAAACACCAACAACATCAATGAAATAAGCATTTACAATGCCATTGGACAACGGGTTTACCAAAATGCAGAACTCAATACAAATAGCAAGATCAATCTTGAAACTCTTGAAAAAGGCGTGTATATCGTACGCATGAAAAATAATAATATCACACGTTCGCAAAAACTGATAATTGAATAAATAACTGTGGTTTTTGGTTAATTTTAGGGGGGAGGCTGTCCGGAAGGACAGCCTCTTTTTTGTTTTATTTCCTGGCTTGATTCAATAAATTTTTCCAAATGCATACATGTTGATTTTTTTATGTCC
>CAYQMB010000163.1:0-5301 GCA_964418565.1 uncultured Bacteroidales bacterium
TGGCCTTGTTCTCCATTTAAACAATAATATATCATACCACCAATGTAAGGTTCCACTGGTAAACTTAGTCTTAAATAATCATTTGCATAAATCTGTTTGTCAAACACATAATGAAGGTTGATAAACTGCATTGACCAATCCATTGTCTGGAATTCTGAGATAACATGTGTTTTTAAATAAAACACATCTGAAAAGGCTTTTTTATGGATATATTCAAGCATAAACCCTTGTTTGTTACCATTATCCTTTGACTTTAAATATTGAAGTCTGATTACATATGAATTCTTTGCCACGAAATACTCCTGTGACGAACCAATGTGAAACATATCCGCTTCAAAATAATTGGTGTTATTTATCCCTGCAGAAAGCTTAATTTCGGACTGTGCGTGTAATGTTCCCCGGTTAAAAACAAGTGCCAGGATTAAAAACAAGTACAATATTTTGCGTTTTATTTGCATGATAAAATATTAATCGTTGAAGCTAAAATGTGCAAAAAATTCATAGTATTATTTTTACTTTTTTTTGAAAAATATTCAATCCGTTTGATAAGTTATATGCAAGACCAGTTGTCACAACAAAACTACGGGTTATTGTCCATTCTTCCATATTAACAGGTGTAACAAAATTAATTTCAATACCAGTATGCAAAAGGACAGAAAGATGATCACTAAAAGAATATTGCAAATTTAAACCTGTTGCAATTCCAAGATCAAGTTGCCATATTTTGTTTGAATAACATACGTCAATTAGATGCAGAATTATAGTATTCCATTTCCTTGCACCTTTTTCACAGCACCAGGCACAATAACCCACAAAAGGTGAAACAGGAATGCCAATCCGGTAATAATTTGTTGAAATAAGCTGTTTTTCATAAACGTAATGTAAATTAATAAAATACATAGACCAATTTATCTCTGCAGTATTTCTATTGTCATATAAAACAGCAGAATAAACTTTTCTATGAATATGTTCAAGCATAAAGCCATTTCTGTTACCATTGTCCAGGGTTTCTGAATAGCTTAAACTGTCAAGATAAAAATTATGACCATCAAATTCATCCCACACTGAGGCATGAAAGATGTTGGGTCTAAAATAATTGCCATTGTTAATCCCTGATGAAACTTGAATTTCGGATTGTGCATGTACAGCATTCACGCCAAAAAGGGAAATGTTTAATAGCATTATTAATATAATTTTTGGGATACTACCTATTTTTAAAACATAACATATTCAATATTAGTTAAAACAATATAATGTCTTTTTGATGTAGATTTTTACCATCAATGATATTCAAATAGTAAGTTCCGGGAGGCCTATTAGAAATATCTATTTCATAAAAATCGGCAATAATGGTACTTTTTTGATAGATTACCTTACCAAGGACATTACTAATTTTTAAAGAATATGTCCCTGTTTGATTTCCTGTTCTCCTTACATTAAATATGCCCCTACTGGGATTTGGAAAAATTTCAAAACCAACATCTGATAAATCATTTGATTGTGTGTTTTTTGAATTTAACTGGACAGTATCAGCCATTTTATTATCTTTTTCTTCGCAATTTACATCCACAGTTTTTGATTTATATTTCTCATTGTTGCAATTTTTAAAACGAAGATAAACTTTTCTTTTTCTGTTGCATTTTTGGTAAAACCAACAATTCCCAGTATAATTACAATTACCATCCCATACATTAATGTGATTTGAATAAACAGGAATATTAGAGGCTTTATAGTATGTGTTAATGTCCAATTTGTCCCTTACTGTTATGTCATAATGTGTTGCACCATAAACTTCTACATTAAGGTGATCATTGTTTCCATCATTATCTGGTGAAAAAGAATCAGGAAAATATTTAATAATAATATCATCATCAAAATAATCATTATCACAATCTTTTATTTCTGCAACAAAATTTGATCCTTCTTCTGCCACAAAACCAGGTAACAATTCAATCTTATTCCCGGCAGCAAATTTGACATTTTGCCCAGGTTTTACCACAATATCACCATTCACCCCATCAACACCAATGTTTTTCCCGGCTTTTATGTAACCATCAACAGATGTTTGTGAGGGTAACTCGTCTGTATTTTCATATAATTTATAAGGGAGGCAGCAATCATATTCCTCTTCATCTTTCTTTTCCCATATCTTAATATAGTCAACCTCTAAACAAGCTGAGGAAAAATCATTTATATTAGGGGAAGAAGACTTACTTCTGACAGTCATTGTTAAAATAACAGACATATAATCCATTGGAAATGACATGTGTTGATGATATATACCTGAAGTTATAGGTGTTCCACAAGGTACTTCAATACCTGTATTTGAAATTTTATAATATTCTTCCCTCAATATTTCTCCGTCAACAATCCAGCTAATCTTATCATCATCGTATATTAAAGTAAATATATGCCATTCTGTTAGGTCTGGGATTTGATCATAACTCATTCTGCAACCTTCATGATTATCATTATCATAATCATAACCCATACCACAATGTATATTTTCAACGCCATTTATATTATCAAAAACATCAATTTCTCCGTTATTTTCGCCTTCATACATCCAAAATGCCGGCCAGAGGCCTTCACTTTCAGGCATTCTGCATTTTATTTCATACTTTCCATGCATAAACTTTTGATTAGTCCAAATTTCAGCACCTCCAAAATCAAAATAATCATAACCGTAATTATCTGATTCTGTAGGATCCCAGTATGTATGTGCTTTCCTTTCTAAACGTGCCCACAACTTTAATGTGCCATCAGCGACTTCAATGTTATCAGGTGTTAACCATTGTTTAGCAAGATTAAAATCGAAATCACGAATTACACCAGATTTGATTTCCCATTTTATTTCATCCAAAGCATTACCATTAAAATTATCTTCAAAAGATAACACATATTCACCATTATTGCAATTTTCATACTGATCAGAAAGGTATATGCTATTTCTATGGCAATCATTATTCCAGGATTCCCCTCCTAATATATAATCATCGAAAAACTCATTAACATTAGATTGTGAGAACAGGAAAATACTAATAAAAACAAAAACAATAAATAGGATATATTTCTTGTAGTTATTTAACATAAAAATTATTTTTTGATTGTAAAAGAAACACCAACTAATAAACTCATTCCATAATGCCGTTTATCAATATTCACATCATATTCATCTGATGTGAATGAAAAAAATGATTCACGGTAAAATGATCTTGCAAAAACATGTAGAGTGTTGGATATCTGATAATTTAATTTTAATGCTGCAAGATAACCAAAGTCATAAGGCCTAATACTCTTATTTATTGATGAATTCTCGTAACCAGCCAATTTATCATACTCAAATACGGGATACCTTACTTTCCCGTTTATTAAATTTGATGCAAACACACCAATCTGAGGCGTAACTGTAATCTTATTCCCATAATTATATCCAATTAATAAGGGTAATGAAATATAATCAACCTTCCATTCAATCATTCCATAATCACTATTATAATCAGGGGTTAAATCCTGATCAACAATAGCATATACTGTATCTTTATATCCTTTTTGATCGTATCCTAAACCAATATCAAAGTTTATATTGTTTTTAAAATTCAATGAATAAACCGCACCAAAAGATAATCCAAAAATATAATTTGTGTTTTCATATGCTAAGGAATTAGCATTAGTATAAATATTTTGTAATCCTCCTCCAAAATAAAGCCCTGCCGCGTTATTACTTTGGGCCACCGTTGGTTTACCTATCAATATAATTATACCGGACAGCAGTAAGTACAGTAAGTATGAATAAAATATATGTTTCATAATCAATTTGTTTTATCAGATTTTAAAGATTTGTTTTCATTTTTTAGTTCATCAATTTGCTTTTGAAGGCTAATTACATACAAACTCAGCTCCTCCACTTTTTCAAGCAGTTTTTTGTTCATTTCACCCAGGTCAACACCATTTTCCATAACTTCGGCTTCGGTGGGTATGCCGGGGAGGTGTTTGTTTTCAAGTAAAACACTTACATTCAGTTTGTTTTTTACAGGATTTGGATAACAATGCCACTTGCTTTCTTTATTATCATCTTCCGGTTTATCATTATCCGGATAAATTGGTGCGCATTTGCTCTCACCCTGCAGGCATGGGTCATCATTGATTTCCAACACCAGCTCATTTTCACCATCGGCCACAAACTCTACATTTCCGTTGATTATTATTTCGTTGCCTGCCATAAAGCGGACAGGCGGGCAGGCACTGAGTGTGGTGGGTGCCTGGGATAGATAGTTATTGGCGAGTGTGTTATTCATCATTGCCATTGTTTTTTGTGTTGCCGAAGTAGTAGCGGAGGCCGAGGGAGATATTAATTGTGTTAAGATTAAATCTTTCTAAGGGCACTCCTTGAGGGACCATGTCAAGTCTATCATCAGTCCATACTTGGAAAGTCTCAACATCATCCCTAATTTCTAAATCACTAATATAATAAATCAACCCTTCGTTTCTATCAAATGACAATAAGGGAAAAACTGTTACTCCAGAATTAATACTGAAATTTTTATATAGAAGCAAACTATATTTTATGCCAAAGCTGGGCGATATTAACTTCTTATTATATTTTGATTTCTTCACAATGCGTCTAAAATAATAACTCAAATTATTGGGGTCATTATTAAAATAAGGGAAAACATCTTCAGACTCAACTATAGAGAAACGATAAACAGTTACATCAGATAATGAAACCCCGGCAAACACTTCCAAAAACGCATGTTTTATGTTAAACACATATCCAACTTGAGGTGTTAAACTTAATCGACTTGAATAAAAATTGTCATATTGTTCATATTTACCATAATTTTCTGGTCTATCTTCGTTTAAATCCCAGGTATAGCGCATATTTCTCTCATGGCTGAAATTATTATAAAGAAAGTTTACATCTTTATTATTTAAGTAAAATATATCCAACCCAAATGTTAGTCCGTTTTTAGCTTTATAGCCAATGTTTGAACCAAAACTGAGACCATTTCCCATATTATACTTTCGATATTCTGTAAATGATGTATCGTTATATGTGTATTTATGAGGGTAAGCTTGTTCATATGATTTGTTTTCACCGGTGTAATATACAGGCGCCGCATAACCGGCATTAAGTTCAATGTAAAATTGTGCGTTAACTGCATTAATTGACAGAAAAAATAACACCAAACAATACGTTATGTATCTTAGATTATTCATAAATAATAATTTTTCTTTTTAATTTATTAACACCGCTTTCACTTATCTTAAACATATGCAGAATATAAATGCCTGTGCAAA
>CAYQMB010000164.1:0-5287 GCA_964418565.1 uncultured Bacteroidales bacterium
ATTTTTCTATCTTTGCACAAAATTTAGAATGACCATGGAAAATTTACATTTGAGCGAACAGGAACAGGTCAGGCGGAAAAGCCTGAAAGACCTCAGAGACGCAGGTATCGATCCATATCCCGCAGAATCGTACGAAACCAACATAAGCAGCCAGGAAATTTTGGACAAATTCAGCGACGACGAACCGGATAAACTGAAAAACCTCAGCCTCGCTGGTCGTTTGATGAGCCGCCGCATCATGGGCAGCGCTTCATTTGCCGAACTGCAGGACGCCGAAGGTAAAATCCAGTTGTACTTCCGCCGCGATGACATCTGTCCCGGAGAGGATAAATTCATGTACAACAAAGTGTTTAAGAAAATGCTCGACATCGGCGATATCGTTGGCGTAAAAGGCTATGCTTTCCGCACCAAAATGGGCGAGGTGTCCGTGCATGTTACCGAATTTACCTTGCTGTCAAAGGCGTTGCGACCCCTGCCGGTAGTGAAGGAAAAAGACGGCAAAACCTACGATGCATTTTCCGATCCCGATCAGCGGTACCGCAACCGCTCTGTTGATCTCATCGTGAATCCCGAAGTGAAAGATACTTTTAAAAAACGCACTCAGCTCACCAACTCCATGCGCTCGTTTCTCAACGAAAAAGGCTTTATGGAGGTGGAAACGCCTGTCTTGCAACCACTGTATGGTGGCGCTGCTGCCCGTCCGTTTAAAACCCATCACAACAAACTTGACATGACGCTTTACCTGCGAATTGCCAACGAGTTGTACCTGAAACGCCTCATCGTGGGTGGTTTTGATGCCGTGTACGAATTTGCCAAGGATTTCCGCAACGAAGGCATGAGCCGCTTCCATAACCCTGAGTTTACCCAGATGGAGCTTTACGTGGCTTACCGCGATTACAAATGGATGATGGAGCTTGTCGAAGCGATGGTTGAACGCATTGCCATCGACATTCACGGAGATACCAAAGTGCAGGTGGGTGAGAACCTGATCGATTTCAAACGCCCCTGGAAACGCTACACCATGTTTGAAGCCATTCAGGAATACAACGGCATCGACATTTCCGAAATGGACGAAGCTGCCCTGCGCGAAACTGCCCGTAAGCTCGACATAGAAATTGATGACAGCATGGGCAAAGGCAAGCTGATTGATGAGATTTTTGGTGAAACCGTGGAAGGCAAACTCATTCAGCCCACATTCATCACGGATTACCCGATTGAAATGTCACCACTGGCCAAAAAACACCGTGACAAAGAAGGTCTGGTTGAACGTTTTGAAGCTGTCTGCAACGGCAAGGAAATCTGCAACGCCTACACCGAGCTCAACGATCCCGAAGATCAGCGCAATCGCTTTGAAGAGCAGTTGCTGCTGGCAAAACGCGGCGACGACGAAGCCATGATGCTTGATGAAGACTTTTTGCACGCCATAGAGGTAGGCATGCCGCCCACAACCGGTCTGGGTATTGGTATCGACCGTCTGGCCATGATCATGACCAACAGCAATTCCATTCAGGATGTGTTATTCTTCCCGCAGATGAAACCCGAGAAGAAACCCGAATACAGCAAACCGGAAGATTTTATGGCGCTTGGCATTCCCGAAGAGTGGGTACCCGTGGTGCAGAAAGCCGGTTACCTGCTGGTGGATGAACTCAAAGAAGAGAACCCCAACAAATTGCATCAGAGCCTGTGCGGCCTGAACAAAAAGCACAAAATGGGCCTGAAAAATCCCACACAGGACGATGTGAAAACCTGGTTGACCATGTAATTTAACGTTTTGGATATTAAAAGCGTTTGGCTTTAGCCGTACAAAAAAATCCCGCACTGAAAAGTGGCGGGATTTTTTTCAAACCTTTTTGCGTGTGATGCGTAATAAATACATATGATGAGGAAAATATTTTACATGCTGATGCTTTGTGTCTTACCTTTCTTATCTGGTAATGCCCAGGATTTTGATGTGTATCCAAAACTGAATAATGACCATTTCGATATGCCCGCTGTACAGGCTGAGATGCGTATTGATGAGTTTCGCCTTTTATCAAGGGACATACGGATGATGGATATGGGTTATGCCATTTTTGTACCGGGTTATGTGCATTTTAAAGCCAGAGATTTTGCTGTGGGATATGCCATATTGGGTAGCCGGTTGCTTGGTTATGCAGGTCTGTATTACAACTATAAAAGCATGAAAAATACAGCTGAAAATTTTTCGGAAATATTTAGCGGAGAGCTTCAGTATAAAGATGATATAGCTGTCTTTACGGGCTCTATGCTGCTTATCGGGGGGTCTTATCTTTTTGATTGGATACATGGTAAGTATAGGCTTGAAAAAAAGCAGGAAACAATACGATACAGATACAGTATGAAAATGCAGATGGCAGGTAAACAGGGTGATAATGTTTCTTATGTGCCTTCGCTTTCTGTGCAGATGAATTTTTAATATGAAAAAATGCTATAGCATATTCGGTATCATTTTTCTGTTGGTGGCAGCTCTGCATGCACAACCTGACTACGGCGTTGAAGCCGGATATCTTAATCACATAAATCAGCAGGGAGACCGGTATTTACTTCGGGATAATCTGCCAACAGCCCTCATGATGGCTAACAAGGCGCTGTTTTGTGAGGGAGATGAACAGGCTAAAGCTGTATTCTTTGCTGAACTGGCAGAATGCATGGATATCCTCGACAGAGAAGCGGAAGCTTTTTATTTTACCATTTATCCTGTTCTGCTTTATTCCTCTGATTCTTTACAGGCCATGCTAAAACCTGTGTTTATTGACAGGGCCGGGTCAGCAGGCCTGAACCGTGAAAAAGCAAACCGTTATTATGATCAGGCAGTTTCAGCTAGTGATGATGAAATCCGTGAACGTCTGACGAAATTAGCAGAGCTTGGCGCTTTTTTGTATCTTGATGAACTTGATGCTTATATACTAACAGCCGGACAACGTCTTTCTCAGTCTGGAAAAGTGCCCCGATGGTATGAGCACTGGCGTGTGATGGCGAAAGTTGGCCTGAAAGCAAAAGACAAACAGGAGTTTATGGATGCCCGGTCTGCTGATCAGCCTGATATTTATTCTGTTGACAAAGGTGGGGCTTCACATCGCCTGTACAGGAAAAGCATCAGGTATTATGCCCGAGAAGATGCAGATGAATATGCAAATAATCTGGCACAAAAATACAGAAAAAAGTATCCCGGTATTCGTTCATTGTTTTGCTCAGCTATGATTTGCTTTTACTGATAAAACTTAGGTGGCCTGTGCGATCTTTGCCTTACGCTTATGGCGCCACAAACCAATAAACAGGGCAATAGTGGCCACGATGGTAGCCGGAATAAAGGCCATTTTCAGCAGGCTGTCATTACCGGTGGCAAAGCCGATGGTAAAGAGAATCAGTATAACGATGGTTCCGCTGATGATCGAGCCGAAAGCCGCAAATTTGTATTTATACACATCCTTACGTACCAATGCCAGAATGGTGATGGGAGTAAAGAGGATGTTCATCGTGATACCGGCCACAAACAGATTGACAATATCGGCAAAAAACAAAGCCATAATCAGGGCCAGCGCACCAAAGCCAAACACAGCAAAACGGATGTAGCGAAAACTTTTCTTTTTGGAGATACCGTCTTTTTTCCAGCTCACAAAATCGCGAACCGCTGTCATGGCAACGATGTTCAGAAACGAGTCGGCTGAGGACATGAGCGCCGCCAGCAGACCAACAACAGCAAAGCCAAGCAAAACGGGTGCTGTGTGATTGGCAAGAAACAGGAACGTAGCTGCATCGGGATCGGCACCGGCACCAAAATCCACCCGTAAAGCCATGCCCACGAGGGGGAAAATAATGTAAAACGGCAGCATCGCTAATCCGCATATCCAGGCGGTGCGGCGGGCTGTGCGCGCTGATTTGGCCGCCAGGGTTCGCTGCCAGATGTCCATGCGGGTAAGCACAGATGGCGCCAAAAGCAGAGGCAATCCCAGTAAAAATAGTAATCCTTCGGATGTACCATTCAGCATTGAGGGGTCAAGGGTTTTCAGGCTTTCAAAATTGTTGGTGTCTTCGAGTATGCCGGGAATAAAAATTGCTGCAATCATAAACACAATCACCACAAACTGTATGCTGTCGGTGATGATGACACCGGACAATCCGGCCAAAGCCGTGTACGTAATCACCAGCACAAAAGAAATACCGGCAGCCAGGCCATAGCCTACACTAAATGCATGATGTAGCAGACTTGCCATGCCCACAAACTGGGCTGCGGTAAGAAAAAAGAAAATCAAAATGTTGATGCCACTGATCATACCGCTGAATTGCTTTGGAAAAATTGACGAACGATGCTTTTTCAGGTAACGGCGATTCAGGTATTCGGCAAAAGAAAAAATCTTGTTGTCAGCCCCGTAATCGCGGATTTTTCCGGCAAAAAAATACAGAATAAAAAATCCGATAACATAAGCCAGCCCGATTGCCACTGCTGCCAGTCCTGAGGTGTAGCCCATTGCAATCAGGCCCATGCACACACCACCTCCAACGAAGGTGGCCAGCGTGGTGAAAACCAGGGGCAGGGTGCGGGTGTTACGGTTGTTTATCAGATACGCATCAATGTCTTTATGACTGACATGCTTGATTGTAAAATACAGAATGACAACAACATAAACGATTATCCAAAACAAATACCAATTCATAATCTCCAGTTTGAAAGCGAAGGTACAATTTTTTCCCGTTTTCAGACGCAGGTTAAGCATTCAAAATCCGGCAAAATCAATACATCAGGCATCATTTATTTTATCCAGAATATAGCTTGCTTTTTCCTCCCGTGACAGCCGGAAATCAATCCAGTCAATCCGGTGGCCGTCTTTTTCCATTTTGCGGAAATAGGTCATCTGTCGTTTTGAAAACTGATGTATGGCCGTGTTGAGCTGCTGAACCATCGCATCGTATGATAAATCACCTTTCAGGTGCAGGGCAAGAAACTTGTATTCCAGCCCGTAATAAATCATATCATCGTAGCTGAGGCCTGAATCATGCAGGCGGCGGGCTTCGTCGAGCATGCCTTCGTTCAAACGGGCATAAAGGCGTTCTGTGATGCGTTCACGACGGGCGTCCCGGCTGATATCAATCCCGAAAACCATGGGGTGGAGCTCCGGCAGTTCCTTTTTCAGGTCGGGGTGCTCATTGGTGTATCTGGCGATTTCAATTGCCCGGATGGCGCGTTTTTTTGTGTCTGTATCGCTGGTGTTGTGCAGTGGTTTGTATGATTTCAGGATGTCGCTGAGTTCATCAAGTGTTTTGTTTTGCA
>CAYQMB010000165.1:0-5249 GCA_964418565.1 uncultured Bacteroidales bacterium
CTTTATTTGCCATACCTGGCATAACGCAAAATGATTGCGGATTGTTTATAACAACGGATTACAGCAGTGAATGCATCCTAACAGAATATGACCGCAAACCAGAACCTATTAATGATGAGAGTACATGTTTTCATGTTTGTCAGGGAGAAATTGTACAGTATTATGCTACAGGCTTACCAGGGGGCAGCTTTACCTGGAACGTTCAAGGTTCAAATACCTGGCAGCTTATTAATGGCGGAGAAGGTGTAAGTATAACCTGGCCATCAGACATTCAGTCGGCAACCGTAACGGTAACCGGTACAAATCCCCAAACCGGACAATCTTGCACATTTACCCGATGCATTGAAATGATACAAAGCCCGGATGCTGGTATTATTACCATTCCCGAGGCAGATACAACCGGCACATATCCGGTCCTGCAAGTATGTAGAGACCAGGTTGTGCAATTTATTGACAACTCCTACGGAACTGCCGAGGCACCCATAACAGGTTACCTTTGGGAGTGGGATGAAACCTATCCTACAGCAACAACCCAAAATACAGAAGTGACTTTTACTCAACCCGGTGAGTATATACTTGATCACACGGTAGTTAATGAATGTGGTTGTGAGGATGTTCAAAGAATGACAGTTATCGTTAGCGAAGCCCCTGCCCTTGAACTGGATTGTTACGGAACTGCCTGTGCATTTGATGAAGTAAGCTATGAAATTATAAACTCACAATGTCAGGATTACTCCTGGGAAATCATTGGCGGAACTTTAATTTCTTTTAATTATCCAATACTTACTATACAATGGGACTCGCCGGCAAGCGGTTATGGCCAGATTAGGCTGAATGGCACCAATTGTGACAATCTGTGTGAAGATAATACATACATTAATGTTCCGATTATGACAGATTCCGTTCTTATTGATGGCCCAGAAGAAGTATGTGTCGGGGATTATGTTATTTACGAAATGCCTCTCTTTGCAGCCACAGAATACACCTGGAACATAAGCACACCGGATTCTTCAGAATACAATTATCAGTATCCCAATCAACAATTGGTATGTTTCGATCAACCAGGAACATATTATGTAAATGTTGATTATGAAAATGAGGTATTACCGGGTTGTGGTGAATTTGCAGCAACAGAACTTGTAGTGCAGGTAAAAGATACTTTTGACATCGATGGGCCTAAAGAAACATGTAAAAATACCAGTGTTGATTTTTATCCTAATGTTAATGATACATTTGACTGGACAATACAGGATGAATCCGGAAACACGATACACACTGCATCCAATGTTGACACCCTTTCTTACAGTTTTTCAAATGATGGTGATTATTTGATCAGTGCCAGCAATAACAATTACTGTCAGGAATCACAAACTTACATTTCGGTAAATCCGTCTCCTTCCACTTTGCCTTTAGACAGCATTTCCGGAGATCATTTTGTGTGCCCTTCATCTTCTGTATTGTATTCTGCACAGCCTGGTTCATCTCAGAACTACATTGGCTGGTATTGCCCATGCGCAACACCGGATTCCTGGAACGGAGAAAACTTTACTGCCAATTTTGACAGCATCATTTGTGATGTTGGTGTTTACCAGGTAAACCAGTTAACCGGCTGCATATCTGATACCACCTGGTACAGTGTAGAGGAGTTTCAACCTACTGTTAACACAATAAGTGTGCCTCCACAAGCATGTGCCAATGATACCTTCAGTGTTTCTGTGCAACCGGAATCACATGTTTTGTATGAATGGAGCATTTCACCACAAAGCGCTGCTTCAATTGTTGGAGATATGTATGAACCCCAAACAATAATACAAACTAACAATATTGACAGCACAACGCTAAATGTAACACTTATGCGATGGTTTTGCGATAATAAATCGCCGATTTCAGAAACTGTACCTGTTGTCCCTACCAGTACTCCAATAATTAATCTGGATTCTGTTATTTGTGAAAACGACAGTATACTACTAACAGTAGAAAACAGTGCAGAATTAAATGGCGCCTTCCAATGGGATGTCAATGGCACATTATACTCAGGACTTAACATCTACGCAACCATTGACTTTACCGGTGAGTTTACAGTTTCCCTCACCTACTCACCTGCAAGCGGTTGTGAATCTGTAACGGTTGGCCAAACCTGTTTTGCCATGCCGGCGCCAAATGCATCATTATCGGTCTATCAGGATGGAATGACCGTAGCCGTACAGGATGAAGATACAAGCAGCATTTACGCTTATCAATGGTCAACCGGAGATACTGTTCCAACCATCAGCACAAATCCCTCAACCACTTATACTTGTACGGTTACCAATAATGACGGATGCCAAAGCATCGTATCAGGTACAACAACTGCTGAAGATACACTGCCCGGCGCAAACTATGGACAACTTAATATTCTCACAGCAGATCATTGTGGCTATTATGAATGGGAGGTTACAGGATATATGGACACCATTCATCACTGGACAATCAGCGGCCCCTCTGGTGCCAGCAACCAGGTAAACGGTGCCGATAACAATCAAATGGAAGCATGGTTTGATAACCCCGGTTTGTATCTGATAACCGCTACAGGTTACAATACCGATACAACATTGACTGTATGGAAAGATAGTATTGCCATACCGTGCAAACCGGCATTTGAAATTAGCACGAGTTGCGATAACAGCAACAGCAGCAACCTTATTTTGTGCATAGAAGACCTGACAGCATACCTTGACAATACAAATTTCATCAGCTCCGGTTGCTTTTGGCGGATTGATGGTAGCGTACAAAACAGCACATGTACTTCCTTACCTGCCGGACAGACATATTTTATTGAGCTGTCTAAGCAATACACCTACACACACCCGGTAACAGGGGAAATTTACAGTGATTCCTGTACGGTAGCTGACAGTGTATACCTCCACGAGCGTGGCATTGCTGATTTTAGCATTGCCGATGACCCCAATTTTTGTGCATTTACACCAGTGGTTTTCAACGACCTTTCAACAGGCAATATCATCCGCTGGGAATGGGAGTTTTCACAAGATGTTTCTTTCCTTGGTCAAAACGCAATCAGGACATATTCATCAGCAGATAACTACACACCATCCCTCACCATCACCGATGCCTACGGCTGCACCGACTCTGCACAGCAGAGCATTGATGTGGCAGGGAACGTGCTCACAAGTGGATCCCTTGGGTTTAATGGCGGACCTTTTTGTGCAGGAAGTGCCTGGGAGTTGGAATACGATATCAATGATCCAACAGATGTTAATTTCATTTGGATGCCGGAAGATGATACGACATTAGGTGCAAACACACACGATGTATTTCAAACTGGTGATTATTATGTTTTACTTGAAGATGAAAACAATTGCCGGGCCCAAAGCAACATGATAAACCTGGGCTTTCTCAACACACCAACAGCTAAGATACACGGGCGTACATCATATTGCCCGGGTGAAGAGGTTCTCTTGCTTGGTAATACCGGAGACCAGTTCGATTATCACTGGGGATATTCACTGTCCGGATCTTATGCGGGTATGTCGTTTGAACCTAACCTCACTTACGACCCTCCTGCATCAGGTTTATGGTCAAACAATTTGACAGTAAGCATTACTCAGACAGGCATAACCTGTTCAGACAATGCAAGTCTGGATGTGATGGTGCATCAGGCCGGATCGGCACCCAACATTGATTTTGGCAACAATGCCTGTCTGACGTATGGTCCTGTTGACATGATCAGCAATTCGGGCAATGTGTATTGGAGCAATGGTACGGTGGGCAGTAGTTCGCAATACTTTAATCCGGGAATAATCAATGCCTATCAAATTGATGACAGCACTGGTTGCCAAAGCGAGGTTGCCGAACATTTCATACAACCACCTCCCGATTTTGATGCAATACTGAGTGGCTGTTATGATGTATGCCCTGTTTTTTTTCAGGACAGCATTTACGCTTACATTAACCCCTTGTTTATTCCGTGGGATTGGATATATAATCAAAATAGCATTGCTTCAGGTTCATCAATTTCTACTTTTCTACCTTTGGTTTATTTTGGTGATTATTACCTTAAAACCAACTATGGTGACAATTGCATAAGTCATTCGCATGATTTAAGCATTGTTGAGAAATCCAATTGCGATGCCGACTCAGTGGAAATTGGCCGTACCCGCTTGGCTTGCAGGGTGATAGATTGTGAGTTGGTGTATCAGTTTGATTTCTTGGTGCAAAACAACTACAGCAGCCCGATTCAAATAACGGATATATATTATACCGGTGCTGTAACCATTGATGAACCAAGCTACCCTGTAAACATTGCGGCATATGGCAGCACAGGCGTTTACCTGGATTTTATTCCACCATTGAACCATTTGCAGAGCATGACGGTTCATGTTGAGTTTGAATTAAATGGGGTAACTTATATGGCATACGCAAGCACACATACTGACAGCCTAATTAATCCAAACGATTGTTTTGACACCCATTGCTCTGCTACACTGGAAATGTTTCAGGAACGCTATCATGACAACAGCACTTATGTTTACGAGTTTGCCATTCAGTTTAACCCGGGCATGCAGAACGTAAGTCTGCAACCGGAATATGGCGATATACTGAATTACAATTATGATGCAAACTCTGGTATTGCAGAAGGAATGCTCAGTATCAGCAATGCCTTTCAGTCCAACTATTGTGCTGACACAACAGATGCAGATTTTTGCATTGCCATTACCGGTTGCAGAAATGACAGGTATTGTACCGATACTGTATGCCTCCCGCATGAACATTTCTGCGCCTCAAAATCCTCAGGTTTAGCTCTTACCGATTCAAATACGCTATATGAGGAGCAAGCTGACATGAACTTATATGCCACACCCAATCCAATTGAAAACACTGTGCGCATTGAAGGTGCTGGCACAGAGCACATTGCCCGCATCCACTGCCTTGATTTACAAGGCAATTATGTAAAATCGACCAACGATCTGCAAATGAATCTTGCTGATTGTAAACCCGGGGTTTACTTTTTGCGTATAGATTTGAAGAAAGGCAATGTTATTTACCTTAAAATTATCAAAAAATAAATTTTATTACCACAGCGGCATTTATCTTGCTGCTGTGGTTTTACAACTTAATTAAAATCAGTTATTATGAAAAAAATAAGCATATCAATTCTCCTCCTTGCATTTAGCCTTAGCGCCTTTAGCCAATCCTCTCCCCACTGGACATTTGCAAAGAATTTTGGAGGGATGCCGGGTAGCCAGCTTGAA
>CAYQMB010000166.1:0-5244 GCA_964418565.1 uncultured Bacteroidales bacterium
GGAAAATAAAAGATGGCAGGTTCCACAGAAAAGCTGGGTGCAGCGAAGCTTGTCCACGCCAGTAGTCGCGCAAGCGGCGGAGTGCAACGTAGACGGAATTTTCTTTGCCAAGCCCGCCTGCCAACCGCTATTGCTTTTACATGGCGGGCAGGCTTTCTTGTTTGGCAGAAAAGAAAGCGGGGTCAATTCATGCACGAATTTTTGGTTCTTTTGCTTGGTAAGTTTTTATCGAACCACGACACAAAAGAACAAGAAAGTATTGTAGTGGTAGTATCACAAAAAGTGTATAAGGTGTTTTTACCAAAAAAAGTTCGGAACTCAGGAAAAAAGCCTGCTCCGGTGGGAACAGGCTTTTTTCCTGTCTGTAGTGTTTTATTTCAGCATGACTTTTTTCATGATGAATTCATCTTTGTTTGTGATTCTGATGTAATACATCCCGGCATCCAGATCGCTGAGATCAACGGAAGTGGATCCGTTTGACTTGCTGTTTTTCAGCATGATTAGCTTGCCATTGAGGTCGATGATTTCAATATCAGATTGCGCGGGTGCTGTGATGGTAATGGTTCCGCTGCTCGGGTTGGGATAAACCGATACCGCTTTCAGTCCGGCAGATGCAATTCCGGAAACATCTTCTATATGGACTTCTATCTCATCTGAATTCTGACAGCCATATGCATCCGTTACAGTTACTGAATAGGTGAAATCGCCAGCACCAAGTACCGATCCGTCAATGGTAGTGGTTTGACTTGTCTCCCCATTGCTCCATTCATAAGCGCTGTACATTCCGGCATCCAGTGTTGTGCTTTGTGCATTGTTGATATACACATCGGGGCCGAGGTTGACAGTGGGCAAGGCATTAACCAACAAAAATACATCCTCTGAATACCGGTCTTCACATGGTCCGGAAACAATGCATCTGTACAGGGAACCATTCAGGGGTACACCGGGCATTACCGACAGATTTTCACTTGTCGTGCCGGTGTAAACTGCATCGTCAGACAAGGCTGTCCAGCTATCGCCAAAATCTGTACTGACTTCCCACTGGTAGCCACTGGCCATATCTGCAACTACGGAATAATTGACCTCAGTGCCGGCACATGTGGTGATGTTTTCAGGTTGAGAAGTAATATTGGAAATCGAGACGGTTTCGTTATAACCGATATCAACGGATGCTCCAATGATACGGTCAGTGCCCATCATATCATATTCTGTCAGTTCGGGAAATATTATTCCCTGGTTCAGACCCGGTGAGCTGCAATCGGTTGTGTAATCCCCATTGGGGTAATCAACAAAGCCTGGAATGGTATCCATATTGTTTTCAAAGGTACCGACATAATCACTTTCGTTCAGGCAAATGCCATCAAATCCGCCACCAATGATGTTGTTGCTGAGGTTAGCAGTCCGGCCATCACCAAAATACAAAAAGAGATTCCCTTCGCTTGATGTTGAATCCGTATTGTTGTGAAAAATATTGTTTTTCATTGTCAGTAAACCATTGTAGTATCCGCAATGCAGACCTCCACCTCCATAATCAGCAGTGTTGTTAACAATGGTGTTGTTGGCGATAATCGTACTGGCATAGTATGCAACCTTAATGGCACCACCATGCTGATCTGTATGGTTGTTCAGGAACAGATTCCCGATAATCAGGTTGTTGCTGTAGCCTGATGACATGATAGCACCGCCATGGTCTTCGCTTGAATTGTTCATGAATACATTGTTGATGATGCGCACAGTGCCATACCCGCCGGCTTTAATAGCGCCCCCAACATTATTTGCATGGTTTCCGTCAAATATACAATTCGATACAGTTAGCACATTGGAGCAATCGTAAAAATCAATGGCGCCGCCCCGATAGTTGCAAAAGTTGTTGATGAACTGACAATGATCAATATAGCCTCCCAGGCAGTAATAAAACTGTATTGCTCCACCATAATAATTGCTGTAGTTGTTTAAGAAAACTGAGTGGACAATTTGCAAATCATTGTACTCCTCCACTTTAAAAACACCACCATCGTCAGAGGAGTTTGCGTATGAAAAATGGCAATAAGCAAAGCCCGATGGCATATTGTCATCCATAGAACCATCGTTGTCAAACTCGAAGCCTTCCCATCCGGCATGACTATAATCCGCACTGTAGCCGGTTGTATCTGCTACCGTATAAAAAATGGTGTCAGTTTCTGTTCCTTCAGAAATGACAGAGCCCTCAACATCTATTCTATAATAATCATTGAATATAAAGCGTGTCCCCGGGCTGATTGTTAATACAACATCGTCAAGGATGTACAATGATGCATCCATAAAAACGGTATCATAATCCCAGGTAACATCGGCACTGATTGTGTCATTTACCGATGACTCAACTGTGAGGTTTTGTGAGGTGGCAAGGCATGAAAATACAAGCATGGCCACAAAAAGTAAAGAAATATGTTTCATAATAGTTTAGTTTTGGTTAGTTACTGATTGCTAAAATACGCAAAATAATTATAAGTTAAGATTAAAAAATCAAAAAATACGTTAAAAATAATATAGAACAACTAAAGTGTTGCACTGAGATTAAACATTATAATATTATAGTTATAGCAAAAAGCATTGTGTTTTTTTAAAGGTTGATGGCACAACTTACGGATGTTTGCTCACCTCCCCACTTAAATAATGTGCATGCCTGAGCCCGGGTGGAACATCTCTGAAAGGGCATCATGCATCAAAGGAATACAGTTTGATTTAAACGATACCGTCAAATTTTGCCGGCCTGCCTGCATGTGGTCTTTGGCAAATCAAGAGCCGCCAAACAATTGTCAGAATAATGCGTTATGTAAACAGAATATCTGCAAAGAAATCGATTGAACGCAATTCAAAAAATTATATTCTATGGAAACAACAAACATCAATAAAACTGAAAAGAACGTGTCGCGGATCGGACTCGGAACCTGGTCGATTGGCGGCTGGATGTGGGGTGGCACAGATGAAAAGAGATCCATTGAAACCATCCACAAGGCCCTTGATAATGGCATCAGTCTGATCGACACCGCTCCGGTGTATGGTTTTGGAACATCTGAAAAAATTGTTGGTAAGGCGCTGAAGTCATCTGGCAGGCGCGACGACATTACTCTGGTTACAAAGGTGGGACTTGACTGGCAGGATGAGCAGCCTTTCAGGAATTCATCCAGAGAGCGGCTGCAAAAAGAGCTGGATGACAGTTTGCGCCGCCTGCAGACCGATTACATCGACGTGTACATGATTCACTGGCCGGACCACAACACGCCGTTTGAAGAAACAGCCACACAAATGGCCGAATTTCAGAAACAGGGTAAAATCAAATCCATCGCGGTAAGCAATTACAACCCGCAGGAGATGGATGCCTTCCGTGCGCATGCGGAGCTTGATCTGCTTGAGCCACCATACAACATGTTTGAGCGTGGCATTGAAAAAGATATTCTGCCGTATTGCAAGGAAAACGACATCAAAACTCTGGTATACGGTTCCATTTGCCGCGGATTGCTTTCTGGTAAAATGTCGAAAGACAGGGAATTTCAGGGCGATGATTTGCGCAAAACCGATCCCAAATTTCAGGCTGAGCGCTTTGACATGTACCTGAAAGCCGTTGATAAACTGGATAAATTTGCTCAGGAGAATTTCCACAAGCGGGTAATCCACCTCGCTGTGCGCTGGGTGCTTGATCACGGGGCTGATATTGCCCTCTGGGGACCCCGGAAGCCCTCACAGCTTGATGTGATCCGTGATATGAGCGGCTGGCAGCTCAAAGAGGATGCCCTGAAAGAAATTGACCGCATCATTGATGAAACCATCACCGACCCCGTTGGCCCTGAATTTATGGCACCACCGGAAAAAACCGAGGTCTGAAGCATGTAATACCCATGCAATCCCACGATATACGATCAAAAAGCCGGAAACCCCGGCTTTTTTTGATGCCGGTACACGCATTGTCAGCTCAAAAACCCCGCTGTAAAAAATCCTTGAATAAAAAATCGTTACAGCTTTGCGTTTCTTCAATAAAATTTATACTTTTATCATCATATAATGACAGGGGAATACGAACAGAAGAGTGCAAAGCAAGAATAGCAAAGATGATTCACTCATGATTAAATAGTAGATTTGTGAATGCAATGCGCTTGGAAGGCTGTGTCACACAGTTAAGCTTTTAGTAACGATGTGGTAGAGTTCTGGACATGCTTAAAAGCAATGATGGTATAATAGCTTAACGAAACATAACATTAAATTTGATTTTAGCATTTATAAATAAATTGTAATTCGCCATGAACAAATTTTTTAATTTAATGTACGATTTCTTTTCATTTGCATTACCTGGTTCTTGCATTGTTTTATCAGTATTGTTTCTCCCGGTAGCTGATGACTTTATTGCCAGTGAATTAAAACCCTTATTAACCAGTTATACCTGGCCTGCATTTTTAATTATAATACTTGGAGGTTATATTGTAGGTTATGTTATTACACCAATTGCCAGATATTTTTTGTTAATTAAAATCTCAACTTTTCTTTTTGGCCGCTTTCAGCATTGTTGCATCTATTTCCTAAGTAAAAAGAACATTAAATTAAAAGCGAAAATGGAGCGTAAAAAGAGAAATCATAAATCATTAGTAAACGATCTAATGAGAAAAAATCAATCTTATAAATTCGCACGGATAAGAGAATTAGCTCCAAAAAATGCACAATATATTGAGTTTTGGGACATGCATTCTAAAATGTCTCATAACTTAGCCTTTGCATGTATTGTTTTTGTTGTGGTTCTCTCATTAAACTCCAAATTGTTTATGGATTTGAATATAATAATTATCTGTATTGCTGCAGCCTCTTTTTTCGTGCTGCTTTATATATCCTATCATTACAGTGTCTGGTGGAAAGATGATAAAGATAATGCGTATGAGTTAACCAAATGTATGTAAGCTTACTCAAAAATTAATACGCTTTAAACGTAGAAATAGTTAATCATAAACCCAAACCCCCAAAACCCCGGCTTTTTTTGATGCCGGTACCTGTGTTCCCTGACACCAAACATTACTGTTGAAAGCCGTGTTAATAAATAAATCATACCGTTTTTGCATTTTATCACTAAAAACACTACTTTAGCTGTGAAAACCAAAGGCCTTAATCATGGGGAGCCATTTGAAGACACTTGTACTTGCTTACAAGCATTTAAAACCGGCAAAAGCTTTGAGGCAACAGGTATTGCGTGTTTTCTGTGGAGAAGTGGGGGAGGTGTGG
>CAYQMB010000167.1:0-5237 GCA_964418565.1 uncultured Bacteroidales bacterium
AATTTGCTTTAAAAATGGCTAAGAAAACGCATGAAGCAATTAAGGACTCGAAATTGAAAGTGATTAAAGGAGGAAGCGACCCATCCAATTTGGTAGTTCCTGAAAAATTTGATACCGAAGTAATTAATTTTATAAAAATGGATAATAGCAAGAGATGATGAAACATCGAAAAAAATCACGAACGCACAACATCGTATATAAAACATTTGGCAGTCAGGGTGTTAACAGGCATCTCACCCCGTATCAAAAGTAGTTGTAACTTGACAGGAAAGTGCTTCGAAATGCCAAACGTTTCATATACGTAACCGTTAGCAAACATGCAAGGAAGAAAAGATACATTGTGCAATATTGCAATATCAAAAAAAACGGAAAAATAATTACGAATTTAAAAATTAGAACATAAAAGAATTAAGCCGAAAATTCTGTAAAGAGTAGGCAGCGATTAAAATTAAATTATTATGAAAAAAGCGACCCTTATTATTGCATTATTATTCGTCAAAACGATGATAAACGCACAAAATTACCAGATTAGTTTTACCGGATCTGGAGAAAGCACGAATGTGGAAACAGTATTTGTTGAAAATTTGACACAAGGTACTACTCTTGAATTAGCAGGTACAGACATTTTGCACCTTGTTGGGACAGTTGGTATTTCATCGCAGTCTGGTGTTAATTTGGATTTAAACATCTTTCCAAATCCGATGCAAGGAACAAGTAAAATAGAATTTTATAGTGATAAACCTGATGAAGTAAAAATCGAGATTTTTGATTTGAATGGTCGGCTTGTTGTTGGTCATTTTGGGGTTTTACATACAGGAATAAATGGTTTTGAAATTTCCGGTTTTCCTCAGGGGTTTTATTCTGTAAATGTAATAACTAGTGCACATCAAACATCTGCAAATTTTATTTCAACAAATGATGTTGCAAAAACGCCTGCAATTAAAGCGATTGACCAAGGTATGATAGATTCTCATACCCAAACAGCATTGAAAAGCACAAAAAATCTTGTGCAAATGCAATACAACGACGGGGAACGATTGTTATTTAAAGGAGTTTCCAGTGATTATGCTCGGGTTTTAACGATCATTCCAACGCAAACACAATCTGTTAATTTTGAATTTGTCCCATGTACAGATTTAGATGGGGATAATTATGCAGTTGTAACAATAGGGGAACAAACCTGGATGGCAGAAAATCTAAAATATTTGCCAAGTGTTGTAGGCAACGACACCGGTTCAGAAACAATGCCTTATTATTATGTTTATGGATACGATGGGACAGATGTACAAGAAGCAAAAGCCACTGAAAATTATAATAATTACGGCGTATTATACAACTGGACAGCTGCCATGGATGGTTCGACAAGTTCTAGCTTGAACCCAAGCAATGTACAGGGTATTTGCCCTACAGGCTGGCATCTGCCAAGCGATGCCGAGTGGACTGAATTATCCAACTATTTGGGAAGTGAAAATGCAAACGGAGGCAAACTAAAAGAAACTGGAACTTCACATTGGAATAACCCTAACGAAGGTGCAACAAACGAAACAGGTTTTACAGCTCTTCCTGGAGGTTATCGTTTCTATAATAGCAACTTCAATGATATTAACGGCTATGGTTACTGGTGGAGTGCTACTGAGTTCGAGCCAAATTATGCTTTGCTGCGGAGTCTATACTACAACTCTATCAATATAGCCTACTTCGACATGAATACGGAGGTGGGTTTTTCAGTTCGTTGTGTAATGGATAACAATCCATCATCACCACAAGCTGATTTCAATGCAAATCAAACTGAAATATTCCTTGGAGAAAGTGTGCAGTTTACAGATAATAGCACAAATAATCCAACCGATTGGCAATGGGACTTTGGAGATGGAAATACAAGTACAGAGCAAAATCCCTTACATACTTATGAAAACATAGGGACATATACCGTTTCACTCACTATTACTAATGCAATTGGGAGTGACACAGAAGTGAAAAACGATTACATTACTGTTATTTCAAATACGTGGCCAACCGATACAGAAACTGAAGTGGTAGAAGTAACCAATCCAACCACAGGCGAAATCTGGATGGACCGCAACCTCGGAGCTACACAAGTTGCTACAAGCAGTACCGATGCCGATGCTTATGGCGATTTATACCAGTGGGGACGTGCTGCCGACGGACATCAGTTAAGAACAAGCGGAACTACTTCTACATTAGCAACAAGTGATATACCCGGACATAGTGATTTTATTACTATCGGTAGCAGCCCATACGATTGGCGTAGCCCACAAAACGACAACCTTTGGCAAGGAGTAAGTGGCACCAACAATCCTTGCCCAAATGGCTACAGATTACCAACCGAAGCCGAGTGGGAAGCGGAACGTCAAAGCTGGGGTGATGATAATGCAGCTGGTGCTTTTGCCTCACCTCTTAAATTACCTGTAGCAGGTGGTCGCCTTGCTAATGATGGTTTGCTTAACGGAGCAGATTCCTATGGGACTTATTGGTCAAGTACTGTAAGTTATTCTTCCGCGCGATGCATTGCCTTCACCATTAATGTGTCTTATAACAACAATTTTCGTGCGCTCGGACGCTCTGTGCGTTGCCTTAAGGATTAGGATGATTAGTTGATGTGATAATATACAAATCCTTATTTATATATATAAATGGAATCTCACACTAATAAATTTGCTAATCAACTAATAAGCAAGTTGTTAATTATCACATTAACACATTTGCTTATTAGCTCATCAATTTGGGCCCAAAACAACATTACAGGCACATTTACGGGCTTTGCAAATCAAAAAATTAAATTGGTTGGCTTTAACGGTTTTAATACTTATTCAATTGACAGTACACAAACCGATGAAAAAGGTGATTTTAGTTTAGAATTTAGTAATAGAGATTATGGCATGGCTTATCTTCTGGCAGAAGACGATAAAAGTTTTGTTGTAATTCTATCAGATGATGAAAACCTCCAATTGACCGGCGATAATTTTTCATTCCCTGAGACCATTGTAATAAAAAACGGGAAACAGAACAAGCTTTTTGAGCAATACGCCTTTGAACATCCACGAAGGGAACAAACCTTGAGTGCATGGGATTACCTGACAAAAATTTATAAGAAAGATTCGCTATTTGCCATTCATCAAACGCCCAAACAGGCAATAGTATCGGAAAAACAACGCATTAAAGCCGAAGATAGTCTGTTTCTGGTAAATTTACCCAAAAACTCTTATGTGAGTTATTATTTACCACTCCGCAAATTGGTAAGTTCGGTTTCTACCATAGCCCAGTACCGCAATGAAGAAATTCCGGCAACAATACAGGCATTTAGAAAATTGGATTACACAGATGCACGTCTGTACAAAAGCGGTTTGCTGAAAGAAACAATTGATGCACATTTTTGGCTAATCGAAAACAGCGGTCGTTCCTTAGATTCGGTTTACATAGAAATGAAAAAATCCATTGATTATATGATTGAGAACCTCCTTTCAAATGAAAAGAAACTAAACAAGATTACCGAATATCTTTTTAAACTGCTCGAAAGTCGCAGTTTGTTTGGAGCTTCTGAATATTTGGCATTGAAACTACTCAATGAACAAGGCTGTACGATAAACAACGATTTTGCGGCTCAATTGGAAAGTTACCGAGCCATGAAAAAAGGAAATACAGCACCTGATATTGTGTTTAACGGCGACGTATTAAACCGCAGCAATCCTGCAGTAGCAACATTGTCTGAAATAGAAAGCGATTACACAGTGGTAGTATTTGGTGCAAGTTGGTGTCCTGCCTGTCCAGCAGAACTTTCACATATCGCCAATGTTTATAAAAAATGGGAAGCACAAAATGTGGAAGTTGTATTTGTATCATTGGATGAAAAAGAAGAAAGCTTTAAGAATTTTGCAAATAATTTCCCTTTCATTAGCATGTGTGACTACCAAAAATGGGAAAGTCAGCCAGTAAAAGACTTTCATGTATTTGCTACACCAACCATTTACCTGTTGGATAATAATTTGGAAATCATTCTAAGACCAAACTCAGTTCGTCAAATGGATGCCTGGGTAGATTGGTATCTGGTGGAGGGGAACAAGTAAATTGAAAAAATAGCGGAATTATTAGCAGAATGAAAAGTATATTGCACAATGAATGAGAGAAGCACGTTTGCTAACAGCAAATATATATCAGCTGCGCGAGTTTAGCGCGCCAGAGAAGCGCAGCCGCTACATATTTGCGCACCGTTAGCATTCATTTGAAGAAACGACAGAACACTATTAATATGGGATACAAGCTTGACTACATATCACGTCTGTTCCAACGAACAAGTAAGAAACGAATTGAACATTACGTAGTAAGTCGAATTTGGCATTTACTTGACGACTATGATATTAAAATGACTCCACAGCAATATGTTTCTCGTGAACAACTGAAATACGCTTTAACAGATGTCTATTTTCCGCAGTTTGGATTTCACGTTGAAGTGAACGAGCCAGCACACTATAACAGTGAAGAAAATATTAATCGAGACCTTCTTCGTCAATCACAAATTGAAACTAACACAGGACATAAAGTATTTGTGATTGACTGTAGAGAAAATCTTGAAGGCATTCATAAGCAAATAGACCGTTTAGTTGCTGAGATTAACAAGACCGTTCGCCAACAAAAAGAGCAAGGAACATTTAAGCCTTGGCGGCCAGAGAATGAGCATAATCCCAATTATTGGAAAGAAAAAGGAGAAATCTCAATCACAGACGAAATCTCATTTCACACGATAGAAGACATTTGTTTGTTGTTTGGTGCTGACCCTAAAAAGACAAAAAGGGGATTTTTAAGAAAAGGTGGAATTGGACACCCAGATTTTCCAGAACTTTTATTGTGGTGGCCTTCCGAGAGACCAAGAAGCGGTTGGCAAAACAATTTTGACGAGATTAATTCTACAATAACAGAAACCCATTCTGATAGCGAAAAGAAAGTTCAACATTATCGTGACCATTCAAACGGAAATCATACAAGAGTAGTGTTCTTTCATTACAAAGACATTCTCGGTTTGACCAACTATAAATTCGTTGGAATTTTCACCAACGACAAAGAGAAATCGAATGAAAATATTGGGACTGTTTGGACAAGAATAGGCGAACGAATGAACCTTGAAACAGGACAAATCTCGAATGGAAAAAAAGAAAAAACGAATGCTAACAATGGCTAAGAAAACATAGGGCAGACACGGCTTTCAGAAAGGTTCGTTCATT
>CAYQMB010000168.1:0-5191 GCA_964418565.1 uncultured Bacteroidales bacterium
CCACTGGCATTGACGGGTATGAATACGAACTCACAGGGCCGTTTCACTTGACACGATAAGATTAACCACCATTTAATATCAAAGGCCGGGAAGTATATTTTCCGGCTTTTTTATTTTTTATAATCATTATAAATAACACCATTTCAGTGTTATTTCTTATTTTCATCAACATGTCTGTACAGCCTGTTAAATAAGGAATTGAATGGATACTCTTGCAATTTTTTGGTGAAATATTTTACTTTGTTTTGATATATTTTTTTGAATACGGGCAACGAAACATCCTAAAAACTTGTCGTAAGATTGCAAAGGGAATAAAAGAGTTATTAATTTTGTTAGCTATTGTGGAATACTGTTTTAAATTGAAATTCAAAAAGATACATACATTATGAAAACGAAGAAAATCGGTTTGGCATTGGTTGTAATGTTATTTACTACCCTTGCTTTTTCACAGAATTACAGCCCAAAGCTTTTGGTAAAATACACTGAAAGTGAAGTAGAAAGTTTAAAGCAAGACAACCTTCAGGAGTTTGAACTGATCAATTATTTTGTAACAGAGGGCTACAACATTATTGATATGCCTGATAAACCAATTGATTACGTTGAATTGAAAAAAATCGATCCCAAAACCGGTGATATCATGGAAGGTGAGTTCATTACGGACGCTGATCTTGACAATTTCAACCCCCTTGAATACAATTGCACACCAGATGCCATGAAACGGGGATATTATAAAGCCGGAAATACAGGTAAACTCATTATTGTTCCGACCAGGCCGGCACTTAAAAACAGAATTGAGAACAAAAAACGCATTAATAACAATAAATAGATATTGTCATGAGAAATTTAATTTTAATAACCGCCTTACTTTTCATGTCCGTTTCATATGGTTTTTCTCAATCATACGATATTGTGACAAACGACGGTGAGTCAGTTTCTACCTGCTCAGGCACACTGACACAAGGTAGTTATACCGTTGGAGAAACATATACATTTACGGTTTGCTCGGATGACCCCATAGACCATCATGTAACCGCCTCACTAAGTCAGTCATTTACAACAGGAACCGAACTCTGCGTATACGACGGTCCGGATGATACTGCTCCTCAATTGGTTTGCTGGGATGAAAACACATCAGGTAGTGTAGCAGCATACGCATCCAATACCAACAGCAGCGGTTGCCTGACATTTGTTTTCACAGCCGGTGCTTCAGGAGCTACTTTTTCAGCGGATTTCGCCTGCCAGTTTATCTGCCAGGCACCCATGCTGGTAGATATTGTCTCATCAGAACCTGCCATGGTTACCGAAGGTAGCGTGGATTACATCAATGTATGCTGGGATGAAGAAAACAACCAGTCAAACGATGTCACATTAACCGCTGAAGGCACATATCCCGACAACACAGGTTATCCGCTGGATGATTCCAATGTTACATTCACCTGGAATTTCAATGACGGTTCACCTCCACAATCCGGTGTCGGACTAACCACAGTCACACACAACTTTCCTAATAGACAAGGCTATACAGTCATGGTAAGCATTGAAGACTCCCAAGGCTGCACCAACACCAACTCCATGACACAACGCATCAGGGTTTCACGTGCTCCGGTTTGGGATGATGCCAATACCTACGTTGATCCCGATGCCATATGCATGGGCGAAGAAGTTGAAATGTGTGCCGCATATTCTTCAGAAGAATGGAACAGCTCCATAACGCCTGAAGTGGCAGATACAATAGACCTACCTGATGGAGATGGTGTTTGTTATAACTCACCCCTGATGCAAAATCAGTTTTTACCGGACCAGACACTGGAGAGTGCCAATGATTTAAATGCAATATGTATGAATATGGAGCACTCATTCCTGGGTGATCTCACCATTGAAATCCAATGCCCGAATGGACAAAGCGTGTTGCTTGAAGAGCAAGCAGGTGGTGGAACCAACCTTGGCGAGCCCATTGATGAAAGCCCCGACAATTCAGACCCGGGTGTTGGTTATTGGTATTGCATCACACCAAATGGAACTCAGACACTTGCCGAAGCTGCTGGTAGTTATTCAACTTTGCCCGAAGGCCAGTACGGCTCCTTTGAATCCCTTTCCGGCCTTGTTGGCTGCCCTTTAAACGGACAGTGGACCATTACCATCTGTGATAACTGGAGTATTGATGATGGTTATATTTTTGGCTGGTACCTTGATTTTGATGAAAGCCTGTTTCCTGATACATGGAGCTACACACCAGATTATTCTCCTGTTAGCTGGGATGGTGCCTACGGTGTGGAAATTGATCCACCAGCAGATCAAAACTGCGCTACAGGAACATATCTAACTACCGGGACACCCGAGGTTAATTCCGATCAGCCGTTCATTTTCACCCTGGAAGATGACTTTGGCTGTGAGCACGATACCTCAATGAACGTTACCGTATATAATGAAAATGATCCCAACTGCTGCATTACACCTACAGTAAATGCAGGCAGTGATGATGTTGTTTGCAGTTTGTCCACAACACTCGGTGCCAGCACTCCGGTTTCCGGCAATGATGGTTACTGGGAAATGATCACCGGACCTGGAACAGCAACATTTACGGACGAAACTAACCCCACAAGTGACGTTTCTGTTGATACCTATGGAGAATATGAATTCCAGTGGACAGAACAATATCTGGGTAACCCCGGATGTGCAGCTTCAGATAATGTAATTATTGATTTTGCACCCACATTGGATCCAACCATCACACCCCTTTCAGACATGTGTTACACCGACCCACCACAGGAGTTGGTTATTGCCAGTGAGGGAACCGTTACATCCTCACCTGACATTTCTGCAGCACTGACTGATGGCATTATTGACCCTGATGGTGATAACATCGCCCCCGGAACATATACCATCACCAATACTGTTTCCGGTCCATGTATCTCCGGAACCAACCCCTCGGAAGTAACCTTCGAAATCTTTGATGAAATAGATATCATTAACTTCAATGATCAGGAATGCATTAATTCACAAACTGAATTCCTTACCGAATGGTCCGTTGTGGGATGGGATGACACACCCACTTCAGATTATATTGTCAATGGTACGCCGCAAACATCTTCAGACTTTTCCGAAGCTCATCCTTCGCCGGGAAGTTACAGCTATAATATCACAGACCCCAACGGATGTGAAACCATCACCCTTAACGGGCAAAGGGATTGTGGTTGCCCCAGTCCGGGAACAATGAGCAGCCTTGATCTGGTAACACTCTGTCAGGGCGAATGCACTGGCGGCTCTGTTGCACACAACATGGACTCCAGCATGCTTGGAGGATCAGAGTTTGAATTTATGATTCATAATGGCGATAATATACCGCTGGCTTACAATTCCGATCCGGACTTCTGCCGAGCTGATTTTGGCGGTGCATACAACCAGGTATATTATGTATCTGCTGTATCCGGTTACGATGAAAATTCCAGTGGACATGTAACCTCAGGTGAAAGCTGTTATGCTGTCACTCAGGGTACGCCTGTCATGTGGATGCAGAATCCAATTGTTGACGCAGGTACACCAAATGACACATGTGATCTGGTTATGCAAATGGACGGAAGCGATATACCCTCAGGTATGATCGGATACTGGTCATCCAACTGCGACTTTTCTGCCATCAACGGAACAGATTACCACGATCCTGATATGATAGCACTCGTTGGTACACCAGGCACCTGCACCTTTACCTGGAATATTGTTAATGGTGAATGTGTTGGTTCTGATGACGTTGTGATGCAGTTTAACCAAACACCAAACCCTTTTGCCGGTAACGATACAATTACATGTGGCAACCAGATTGACCTTGAGGTGGAACACAGCATCCCGGGTTCAACATTCCAGTGGACAGGAAATGCCAACTTTGACCCGTCTACCGGTGCAATTACAACGGTTACCGTAGGCGGCCCGGGCACGTATGAATTCACCTTAACCGAATACAACGGCTCCTGTTTCGATCAGGATCAGATTCTGGTTACATTCATTCAGGGCCCTCAGCCAACCATCAATAATTGTGCTGACTCAATCTGCGGTATTGAATACGATCTGAATGTGCAGAATGTTCAGGGCTCAGGCCAGTGGACTGCATATGTAGATGGCTCACAGATTTATCCAACCTTTGAAAACGATATTGATACAATGCCATCTACGCATGTTACACTCAGTAACTGGTCTGGCACATATCAAACCGTTGAATTTGTATGGACAGAAACTAACACATTCCAGGGTGTGACTTGCAGCAACGATGCAACTTGTTCTGTCACCTTTGCAAAACCAGTTTACGCTTATGTGGGTGATGAAGATCAGCCCGAAGAATGTGGAAATCAAATCAGCCTTAGCGCAGATACAACTGGCTTTGGTACGGATACTGACGGATACTGGGTTATTAAAGATGTTCCATATTCTGTTTCACCAAGCGAGAGCAGTCCGGACATTGATTTAACAATGACATCTCCCGGACCCTTTGGAGATTCTGCCTACGTCACATTCCCGGCAATATGGACAGTATCAAACGGACCATGTACAGCTCTTGACACCGTTCATGTCACACTATACCAACGTCCCAATGCTTTTGCCGGAAATGACGATTTCATTTGCGGACTGGAATATCAGCTTGATGCCATTTACAACCTGCCTGACAACCCACCGGCCTATACCGCTGACGGATTTTGGGATGCGGCTCCGGGAAATCCATCTACAGCCAACTTTGTTGATGAAGATGCAACAAATTCAACGGTAAATGTTAACCTTGCCGGAGACTATTACTTCGTCTGGCGTGAAAACAACAGCAATTATCCTTCCTGTAACGACAGGGATACGGTCATGATCAGATTCAAAGAAAAACCGGTTATTGATGCTGGTGAAGACTTTGATGTCTGTGGTAATACAGCCACCCTTAATGCAGTTACTGCAGGGTATGATGGCAACTGGTTTCCGGCCGGCGGAGCTAGTTACGATAATCCGAATGATCCAAATACGGACGTTTATTATCCCGACCAGGCTACAGTATCTTTCATCTGGGGAGAATCCAACGAAGAATGTACCAGCAAAGATACAGTGGACGTAACCTTCTGGCGTGAACCCACTGCCGAACTTGCTCTTGATCCCGAAGACACTGCTGTCTGCGGTAAAATCTTCTACGACCTCAGAGCCGACAACCCGGGCAGTGGCGTTA
>CAYQMB010000169.1:0-5154 GCA_964418565.1 uncultured Bacteroidales bacterium
TGCGCTCGCCGTTTTTAATCGTATATGCATCGTTTGAGAGGTTGACCAGAATCACACCGATTTCGCCACGGTAATCTGCATCTATGGTTCCGGGTGTATTTAAAACGGTGATGCCGTGCTTTAGCGACATGCCACTGCGCGGACGAATCTGAGCTTCAAAACCTTCGGTCAGTTCAATGTACAAGCCTGTGGAAATAAGTTTGCGCTCTAATGGCTTTAACGTTACCGGGGTATCAATATTTGCCCGTAAGTCCATACCGGCCGACATATCGGTTTTGTATTCCGGTACAGGGTTCTGTGATGTGTTGACTATTTTTACCTGCATGTGTTGATGGTTTAAAAACCTGCAAAATACAACTTTCACTTTGCTTATGAAAACGAAATGCATGTAATATCTGCATGAAAACATACTACCGCTGACGAATCCGGTTCAAAAGCCCTTCGTTCCAAACGGCAAATCCGGCAAAAGCTAAAATCAGGATGCTGTTGAGGCCGTATTTTATCCAGTCGGTTTGTTGATTAGACCAGGTGAAGATAATATAAATGCCTGCTGCAATAGCCACGTACATCGCGATTTTTTTCAGATTATAAGGTATGGGATAGTGCTTTCTGCCAAGGTACCATGAAATCAGCATCATGGAAAAATAACAGACCAAAGTAGCCAGAGCGGATCCCATATACCCAATGTGCGGGATAAGAATGATGTTCAGAACCAGGGTGATGATGGCACCAAAAATGGCCATCCATGCGCCGTAGCGGGTTTTATTGTTCAGCTTGTACCACACTGACAGGTTGAAATAGATGCCCAGGAACAAATTGGCAGCCAGCAGAATTGGCACAATTTTCAGACCTTCGTGATAATCGCTGTCAATAAAATGTTTGACAATGTCGATGTAGCCGGTGATACCGAGGAATATTAATAATCCAAATAGCACAAAATACAACATGACTTCAGCAAACAAATTTTTGGAAGCCTTGCTTTTGGCTTCGGAGAAGAAAAACGGTTCGGCAGCGTAGCGGAACATCTGAATGAAAATGGTCATCATGATGGCCAGTTTGTAGTTAGCGCCGTAAATACCGAGTTGAGACATCACAAAGTCTTTGTTTCCCGGAAGAAGGTATTTCAGCAGCACCCGGTCTATGGTTTCGTTAACCATGCCGGCCAGTCCGCCGATAAGCAAGGGCAGGGAATACCAAAGCATTTTTCGAAGCAGAGCTTTGTCAAACTGGTATTTGACATCAAAAATATCCGGCAAAAGGGCGAGCAGGGTAACTGAACTTGCAATGAGGTTGGATATGAAAATGTATCCCACCCCGATAGCCGGATTGTAAATTTGCAGGATGAAAGCATCGGGATTGCTTTTTGCTACTGCCGGGCAAAGCAGAAGGAAAAATAAATTGGCGCCGATGTTTACACCGATGTTAATGGATTTGATGATGGCAAAGCGCCAGGCTTTGTTTTGTTGGCGCAATTTGGCAAAAGGGATGGCTGAAAACGCATCAAAGGCCAGGATAAAACCAAACCAGCGGATGTATTCGGGATGAGCCGGATGTTCTACCAGGCCGGCCAGTGGCTGTGCAAAAAGGTTAATGAGAACCAAAAAGCTCATGGAGGTGAAAAACAGGCTGGTGAGTGTGGTGGCATAGGTTTTATCAAATCCATCTTTGCTTTCTGAAAAACGGAAAAATCCGGTTTCCATACCATATGTTAATACCACCAGCAAAAAGGTTACGTAAGCATAAAATTCTGTAACCACCCCATATTCGCCGGGGTGAAAAACCCTTGTATAAAGTGGTACCAGCAGATAATTCAACAGTCTGCCCAGCATGCTGCTGAATCCGTAAACTGCTGTCTGGCCTGCCAGTTTTTTGATGCTACCTGCCATGCTTATTGCTGAAATATCATTTTATAATGGTCAATGCCGGCGTCTTTAAACAGTTTTCCCACTGGGCGAAACCCGAATTTGCGATAAAA
Organism: uncultured Bacteroidales bacterium; assembly: GCA_964418565.1. Taxonomy (GTDB): domain Bacteria; phylum Bacteroidota; class Bacteroidia; order Bacteroidales; family ML635J-15; genus JAQIBY01. Next base: position 1,976 of record CAYQMB010000169.1, read on the forward strand.
ACCTACGGCATCTTTTTGAGCATAAAGGTAAAGATTGTCTTTGCTTTTGCCAAGGTCTTTCAGCAACTTCTTCATAAGGCAATGGCCGATGCCCTGTTTTCGCCATGATTTTCTTACTGCCATGCGTTCTATTTTCAGACCTTCGGGAGTGTGCCTTAACCGGCATGTGGCAATGGATTTGTCGTTGTGCATCAACAGGTAATGGTATGCCAGAGCATCTTCACCATCCAGTTCATCATCCATATGCACACCCTGTTCTTTAACAAACACCTTTATACGCAGTTTTACGGCCTTGTGAAAGAGTTGCCTGTTACCGAAATCAAAACGGCTGATGGTAAAATCAGAACAATGTGTTGTTTGCTTCATTTTCCTGGTTTTCGTAAGCGGTGTCAATGTGGAGGTCCTCCAGTTTCGAGGCTTTTACAGCAAGTTTGTCGCAGCGTTCATTTTCTTTGTTGTTGTTGTGTCCTTTCACCCAGTGAAAGGTGACATTGTGCTTGCGGTACACTTTCAAAAAGCGGAGCCACAGGTCGGGGTTTTTCTTGTTCTTAAATTGTTTGCGTTCCCAGTCGAATACCCAGCCCTGTTCCACGGCATCGGCTACGTATTTGCTGTCAGTGTAAATGTCCACCAATGAGCTGTCAATTTTCAGGGCTTCCAGAGCGACGATAACAGCGAGAAGTTCCATGCGGTTGTTGGTGGTTTTGCGGAATCCTTCTGCCATTTCCTTACGCTGTTTTCCGCTCATCATTACTACGCCATATCCGCCGGGGCCTGGATTTCCGCGGGCTGCTCCGTCTGTGTAAATTATGACATGCGGTTTTTTCATTATCAGTTTTCTTTGGTGCGAAAGATAGTAAAAAGGTTGGAATTAGGTGACAGGGGTTAGGTGATAGGGTTTAGGTGGCAGAGGTTAGGATAATTTTGAGGTATTGGCGACTAATTATAATGAAATGCAAAAAACCCGCATGAGGACGGCGCCGGTTAGCCTGCCGAAGCTAAGCCCTTAGTATGCAGCTGTGGCAGAGCAATTGAAATGAGCTCCTGATCACAGCCAATGCAAACTATGGGCTGAGCAAGGCAGCTAAAAGGCAAAGGCCGACCCGCCTGTTTGGGCGGGGCATGCCCTGAACATCATAATGAGAATTTGTTAGTATATTGCTGATATTTCAGTCATTTGACTATTTTTGTACAAACAAAATTTTGTAATATGATTTCAACCAACGATTTAAAGAACGGCACGTGCATAGAATTTAAAGATGGCATTTATCAGGTTGTGGATTTTCAGCATGTTAAGCCGGGCAAGGGTTCTGCTTTTGTGCGCACGAAACTGAGAAATCTGGAGACCGGTCGTGTGATTGAGAATACGTTTAATTCCAGTGTGAAAGTAAAAGATGTGCGTATAGAGCATCGTCCATATCAGTTTCTGTTTAAAGATGAGATTGGATACACCTTCATGCACAATGAGACATTTGAGCAAATCAGCCTTCAGGAAGAGCTGATTGAAAATGCTGATTTGATGAAAGAAGGCCAGGAAGTTCAGATCATGTTTCATGCTGAAAAGGAAATGCCGATGGCCGCTTATTTGCCGCCTTTTGTTGAAATGGAAATCACCTACACAGAGCCTGGTGTAAAAGGCGATACTGCTACAAACACACTAAAACCGGCCACCGTTGAAACCGGAGCTGAGATTATGGTTCCTCTCTTCATCAATATAGGAGATAGAATTAAGGTTGATACCCGTACTCGTGAATACAGTGAGCGAGTGAAATAACAACTATCATCTGCCTAAGCAGGCAGTTTACAATTCATATTTCATAATCAGGGAATGGCTCAGCTCATCGCGGGGGTTATTCCCTGATGTGTTTTTATGCAGATAATCCCGCAACATTTGATCAAGATTTTCAGGTGTGAGCTGGTACTGTATATGTTTTTTGCGGAACAGACCGCCGGTTTTTGAGGCTTTCAGCAGCTGGTTGTCCATAAGGTTTTGGGTGACATGCAGGCTGATGTGATCGTTGGCGGCCAGTACACTTATCCATTTGGAAAGGCTTTGGCCGGGTTGGATGCGTACTCTGTCTGCAACGGTATCAATGATGCTGTGACCGGTGCCGCTTTCAGCCTCGGCATGCAGGTTTTCATTTTGGTCTATGCGGATTTTATTCATCAAAGCGGCTTCGTGGACCACGGCTTCTGCCAGAGCACGGCGGACATTATGATTTTTGCCGGCAGGTGTATTGACTTTGCCGTAATACAGTATCAGGAGGCGATGTGGTAATCTGACGTTTTTCATATCCGGTAAACAGGCGTGGAGTGTATATGGTTCAATATTGTGGAATGTGATGGACTGAGTGATGGAGAGATGGAGGGACGGAGAGACGGAGTGATTGAGTGATGGAGGGACGGAGAGATGGAGTGATGCTAACTGGTCGGTATTTTGGAACACGGATTATAGCTGTCTGGCGGCAGCTGGTGGGAACACAGATGACACGGATTTTACGAATTTACAGGGATAAAGCTGCCTTGCCTGCCTGTCGCCAGACAGGCGACAGCTGTTGGGAACACGCCTGCCATCCTCGGCTGGTAAACCTGTTGGCAGACAGGGATGACACAGATTAAGCGGATTGGCAGGGATTAGCTGTAGGGGACAGCTGTTTGGAACTATGGACTTCTACCCTGTCATCCGCCGGCTGGCAGACTAAACCGTGTCCGACTACTGGCGGGCAACTGAGTGAATGACACTGTTAATTGCTTTATTTGCCAGTCGGAATAAGGATTTTACTTAATTTTCGGAATGATTTCGTTCCAGATGAATTCCCGTCCTTTTGCTGATTTAAGTTGCTTTTCCCTTTTCATTGCCTGTTTTTTCTTAGGATATGTTTCGGTGTAAGCAATAATCCATGGTTGGTATTTTTTGGTCCAACCGCGGTTTCTTTGATCATTATGGGAAACAAGCCTACTATCCACATCGGCAGAATATCCGATGTAGATTTTATCGTATTTTCTGGAGTACAAGACGTATGTGTAAAAACTACCCATAAGAAAAAAGGAAGCCATTGTAGCTTCCTTTTGGTGATCCTTCGCAGATTTGAACTGCGGACCTCTTGCCTGTCAAGCAAGCGCTCTAAACCAACTGAGCTAAAGGATCAGTTGTCTATTATTCATTACTGGTATCTACT
>CAYQMB010000170.1:0-5091 GCA_964418565.1 uncultured Bacteroidales bacterium
TCCACAGCTTGTTTTGCTGCTTCTGCGGGTGTCTGGAAAAGCGGGCCGATGTCAACATCAAAACCGATGTCGGCATAACCGGTGGATACAACTTTGGCGCCACGGTCGTGACCGTCCTGCCCCATTTTTGCCACCATAATACGTGGCTGACGACCTTCTTTCTCTGCAAACTGATCGCAAAGTTTTTTGGCTTTTTCAAAGCTGTCGTCGTTTTTGCTCTCTGAGGAATATACTCCGTTGATTGATCTGATCACAGCCTGATACCTCCCGACAATTTTTTCGCATGCGTAAGAAATTTCACCCAGGGTTGCCCGCTTTTGTGCTGCATCCACAGCAAGCTCCAGCAGGTTGCCTTTACCACTTTCCACCGCTTCAGTGATGGCTTTCAGGGCAGTCTGTACTTCGGTTTCATTTCGTTCGTCACGCAGTTTTTTCAATCGTTTTAGTTGAGATTCGCGAACAGCGGTATTGTCAACATCCAGAATATCGATGGGGTCTTCTTTCTCACGACGATATTTGTTGATGCCAACGATGGTCTGCCTTCCGGAATCGATTCTGGCCTGAGCCCGTGCTGCAGCTTCTTCAATGCGCATTTTGGGAACGCCTGTTTCAATGGCTTTGGTCATGCCTCCCAGGCTTTCAATTTCTTCAATATGTTCCCATGCACGATCGGCAATTTCTTTGGTAAGGCTTTCCACGTAATAGGAACCGCCCCATGGATCTACTTCACGGGTGATTTCTGTTTCTTCCTGCAGGTAAATCTGTGTGTTACGTGCAATGCGTGCAGAGAAATCTGTGGGCAGTGCAATCGCTTCGTCCAGCGCGTTGGTGTGCAGCGACTGTGTGTGTCCCAGTGCAGCGCCCATTGCCTCAATGCATGTTCTGGCAACATTGTTGAACGGATCCTGCTCGGTTAGCGACCAGCCTGAAGTCTGTGAGTGGGTACGCAGTGCCATGGATTTGGGATTTTTGGGATTGAATTGTTTTACAATCCGCGCCCAAAGCATTCTGGCAGCACGCATCTTGGCGATCTCCATAAAATGATTCATCCCAATGGCCCAGAAAAAAGACAAGCGTGGGGCAAAGGCATCCACATCCAGTCCGGCCTCTATTCCTGTGCGGATGTAATCCAGACCGTCAGCCAGGGTATAAGCAAGCTCAATATCATTGGTGGCTCCGGCTTCCTGCATGTGATAACCTGAAATGGAAATGCTGTTGAATTTTGGCATTTTCTGTGAGGTATATTCGAAAATGTCAGAGATGATGCGCATGGAAAATTCCGGTGGGTAAATGTAAGTGTTACGCACCATGAATTCTTTCAGAATATCATTCTGAATGGTTCCGGCCATTTCTTCGGGTTTGGCTCCCTGTTCCATGCCGGCCACAATGTAAAAGGCCATAATAGGGAGAACAGCTCCGTTCATGGTCATGGACACGGACATTTTGTTCAGTGGAATCTGATCGAAAAGAATTTTCATATCCTCCACTGAATCGATGGCTACACCTGCTTTTCCAACATCGCCAACTACGCGTTCATGATCTGAATCGTAGCCACGATGTGTTGCCAGGTCAAAAGCTACAGAAAGGCCTTTTTGTCCTGCAGCCAGGTTGCGGCGGTAAAATGCATTGGATTCCTCAGCCGTGGAAAAACCTGCATACTGACGGACAGTCCAGGGGCGCATGGCGTACATTGCTGAATAGGGCCCCCGCAAAAACGGAGCAAGGCCGGCCGCATAATTCAGGTGTTTGGCCTCCTTGATGTCTTGTTTGGTATATACTGGTTTAACCTCAATTTTTTCAGGTGTCAGCCAGTCTTTGCTTATTTTATGTGCCGCTTCCCAGTCTTTATCGCTGGTTTTTTCAGGACGGCTTTTAATATCTATGGATTTAAAATCTGGTTTCATAATTGCTGGCGTTTTAAATTCCTAATTTTGTCTGAATTTCACTCAGGGTAGCAAGGATGTCGGATTTCACATGAACGAAACGGTCGATTCCGGCCTTTTTAAGCTCATCTTTGCATGCTGGATTTCCGGCAACAACCAACATGGTTTTGCCATTATCCATGTCTGCGAGTTCTTTGCCAAATGCTTCATATTCTTCATCTGAAGAACACAGAACAATGATGCTTGCACCCGCTTCTTTAGCTGCCTTGTAACCTTCTTCTACACTATCGAAACCAATATTGTTGATGATGTCAAAACCGGCAACAGCGAAAAAGTTGGCTGCAAATTGTGAGCGGGCACTGCGCATGGCAGGATGACCCACGGTGAGCATAAAGACTTTGGGTGTTGTTTTGCTGTTATCGGTTTTCAGGCGCATGGCTTCAAACTCTTCTGCAATGCGGAAAATCCGTAATGGACGGCCATTGCCCGTATCCTTTTTTTGCGATTTGAACAAGCGGTTGATGTCAATGTCTTCATCCATTTGTTCATCGGAATTGGGATATTGGGTAGTTCCTACAAGGACTTCCTTGCGTAAGGCCATTTTTTTCTTGCGTGCAGTAATGGTTTCGTCAATTTTTGACTGGATCAGATTGTCTTTAAATGCCTGCTTGAAACCACCGGCTTCTTCAACTTCGAGGAAAAGTTTCCAGGCTTCTTCGGCGATTTTTTCTGTCAGGTTTTCAATATAATAAGAACCTGCCGCCGGATCCTGAACCTTATCAAAATGCGATTCTTCTTTGAGTATAAGCTGGATATTGCGGGCCATGCGTTCAGAAAACTCTGTAGGCTCTTCATACGCGATGTTGGAAGGAAGCACGTTGATGCTTTCAGCACCGCCCAGGGCTGCTGACATGGCTTCGGTGGTGGCGCGCAACATGTTTACATATGGATCGTAAACGGTCATATTCCATGTTGCGGTTTCCACGTGAGCGTGCATCTTTGCAGATTCTTTTTTCTCGGGTTTGTAGCTCTCTGCAATCTTTGCCCATAGAGTTCTGGCCGCTCTGAGTTTGGCAATTTCCATGAAATAGTTGGAGCCTGCAGCAAAATTAAACTGCATGCGTGGTGCCACTTCGTCTATTGACATACCTGCTTCGGTAAGACTGTCAAGATACTGAACACCCATTGCCATAGCAAAAGCCAGTTCCTGAGTAAGGTTTGAACCTGCATTCTGAAAGTGTTTTGCATTAACACTCACTGGACGATAAGCAGGAAGACGGTCTTTTACATCCTTGAGGAGTTTCTCTGTGCAATCACAAATGCTTTTGCCACATGGCATGAAACCATTCAGCACAAGAAAACCCAGGCTGTCAAAATCTTCAGCTCCCTGAATTTTGGTTTTATCCAGACCTTTTTTCTCCACGTAATCTGCAAGCAGTCTGGAATACAAACCGGAGCTATCGGGAGAGTTGAAATACACAGGTAATGCTTCCAGCACAATGCCATCGAGGAGCTGTTCAAGCTCTTCGGGAGTAATGGCCCGTTTCATGTTGAAGCCAATTGCTGTTACGCCTTTGTTGAGGATGTTCAGGGCTTTTTTGTTGGCCGCTTTAACATTATCAACATTTATGTCCTGACGCACGAGCCAGTCGTTATTGACTTCTGTGCCGCGGGTGTATGGAAATTCCCCGGGATGTGTGTTCAGGTATTCTTTGTTTTGCAAATCTTCAAGCCTGTAAAAGGGCATGATATTAAAGCCTTCCAGTGTGCGCCAGACAAGCTTACGTTCGAAATCTGCACCTTTCAGGTCTTTTGTGACCTTCTCCATCCAGTCTTCCGTACTGGTTTGTGGAAAGTCTGCAAAAAGGTTTTCTTTTTCAGCCATAATAAATCAAATCGTTGTTTTTCAAGTGCGAAAATACATGTTTTTTGGAAATCAACGTAAGATTATTGTCACATCTCTAAGGATATGTTGATAAACATTCTGATTTGTAGCTACCATTGATGGTTTGACTCGCAGGGAAAAATTTGTAATGACATCAGTTTATCAAAGAATCCATTCCATCACTATACCCATCATGAGCCCGAAGAGAACAGCATAGATAAGCATTTCTGTCTGGAATTTTACTATGGCAGTTTTTTTAATGTATGCTTTCTTGAAATATACCCAGCCTTCAATGTTGTCAATAAAAGGAGATGCGGCTGCAAGATGTGTGTATACAAACATAAGGCCTGTAAAAAACAGGGATTTAGTATAAAAGGGGAAATCAGAGATGGCCGGAAGTAAAGGGAATAATATCACAGATAATAATAAGCCACGGACTATCTGAGCGGGCAGAAAACTGCGTGAAACATGCTTGTTTTCGTTCTTATCAGCCATGTCTCGTAAAAAATCACAAAGCCTTTGTTTGTTTTTATATATATCTCGGCTAATGCCAAGAGCGATAACCCCTGAAAAAGTGTATGAAAGTGTGTGCGATAACATAAAGAAAAATGAAAATGCAAGGTATTCCATGAAGATTTTGTTTTGAGATTCTCCGTAAAAATAAAAAAATGACTTGATTGATAAAATGGTTTTCAGAGGACAAGTTAACGTTTATCGTATCTATGCCATTATTATATCAAAACAACAACAGCAGAATCCGGTGGACTCTGCTGCTATTGATGAAAGTATAGGTGGATAAGTTCTTATTTGAGCACTGTAACAGTGCCGCTGTATTTGTGTTCTTTACCAAATTTATCCCGTAAGGTGATTACCCAGGTATATATACCTTGCGGAACGTAATCTCCTTTGTTTTGCTCAAAACGCCCCTGCCAGTGTTCTTCAATGTTATTGGTGGAAAACAATGGATTGCCCCAGCGATCAAAAATTGTCATTTCGTAAGTATCATAATCAATTCCTACACCTTTGGGGTAGAATTCATTGTTTCCGGGGGAGTGGAGGTTAATGGCTGTTGGCACGTAGAAGCGGTGTTCCTCAATGATGTGTACTTCCTGCGTGATGGTATCTGTACAGCCAATGTTATTAAAGGCTATCAGCGTAACCGGGATGTCGCCGGTTTCTTCAAAAATGTAATCGGGGTCGAACTGGGGATTGGGATCACACTGATGAGGAAGGCAACACAATTGCTCTAATACATCCTCTCTTTCCATTAGGACATACACCGGAACATTATCGACCAAGAGGACGGCAACTACTTTATTGGTA
>CAYQMB010000171.1:0-5091 GCA_964418565.1 uncultured Bacteroidales bacterium
CCGAACAGACTGGCGAAAATGGTTAGAAAAAAATCATCAGTCAAAGCAATCTGTTTGGCTTGTTTTTTATAAAAAGAAATCTAAAAAACCAACATTAACCTGGAGCGAAGCAGTAGATGAAGCACTTTGTTTTGGTTGGATAGATAGTGTAAAAAAGACCATAGACACTGAGAAATACAAACAGTATTTCAGCAAACGAAAAGCAAAAAGTAATTGGTCAAAGATAAATAAGGATAAAGTCGAAATTTTAATTGAACAAGGACTTATGAAAGAGGAAGGCTACAAAAGCATTGAAATTGCAAAAGAAAATGGTTCTTGGATAATTTTGGATGGAGTTGAAGAACTTGAAATCCCAGAAGACTTAAAAGAAGAATTTGCAAACTACAAAGGCTCAATGGAATACTTTAATAGTCTAAGTAAGTCTGCTAAAAAGATTTTATTGTACTGGGGCATTTCTGCTAAAAGAAATGAGACTAGAGAAAAGAGAATTATAGAGATAGCAGAAAATGCAAGTAAGAATCAGAAGCCAAAACAGTTTAGATAGAATAAAAAAGGCTTACATCAGCAGGTAAGTTTTATTGTTCTTTCGTACCTTACAGCAATAGAAATTTACACAAACGTTGTAGTTAATAATACAGTATGGATATAACACAAATCAAAGAATACATAAAATCTATAATAAATAATGTGTGCCCTATATCTGAAACCTCATTAGATTTAGTGGTCAATTTAATAGAGATAGAAACCTATGAAAAAGGTGACTTGTTTATAGATATGGGAAAGAAAAACAATAAAGAATACTTCGTATTCCAAGGTGTTTGCCGTAGCTTTCTACTTAGTCCTGAAGGAGACGAAGTAACCATATCTTATTTTCTTGAGGGCGGTGTAATCTCTCCGAATAAAACGAGAACAGCTAATCAATTATCTCAACTCAACTTTCAGGCGCTTACAGAACTAACCATAGCCAGTTTGAACGCTGACAAGTTTGAGCAACTAATGATAGATAACCTTGACATACGCGAGTTTGGGAATAAGGTCTTGCAAAATGAACTTCTTGCAAAGGTTGAAAAAGAAATTGGCCTTGCTTCGCTAAACGCTAAAGAAAGGCTTATTCAATTTAGAGAAAAATACCACTTTCTGGAAAATCAAATCTCACATGTTGACATTGCCTCCTATCTGGGAATTACAAATATTTCATTAAGCAGGCTACGTAAAGAACTCACGAAGTAAAATGTCATCCTTTAACAAATGTTAATGGATTCGAAATCAGAATCATCAATCTTTGTTGCGAATTTAAAAACAAAGAAAGATGAAAGATTTAATAACTACTGCAAGAATAGGGTTTAACGTAAATAAAATAAATCCCTTATGGTACCTTGCTATGGGTATTGTTACCATGGCTTTAACACACATGAGCTTCAGTATTGAAATCATGGCGTGGATTTCGAGTGTTCCATTTCTGATTTACCTAAGCTTGACAAAGGGTTGGAAATCACGGCTAACTTTTTCCTTTGCTTTGCTTGTAGCGTGGTCAAGTGTTGTAACAAAAATTGTTACCGATCCTATTCCATTGGTCTTGGTTTTTCTTTATTCCATACCTTTAAGCCTGTTTCATTTACCTGGCTATTTGCTCTGGAGCAAATTTAAAAATCAAAAGAACGCGCTGTTCGTATTTCCTGCTGTAATGGTTATTTTGGAATGGGTTCAATATAGCTTCACGCCATTTGCCAGTTGGGGTATTGCCGCATACACCCAGCACGACAATTTGCCCCTTATTCAAACAGTATCGTTATTTGGGCTAGCCGGATTAAGCTTCCTTATTTATTGGGTGAACGCCTCTATTGCCAACATCATTGTAGAAAGAAAATTGTCGTTTTCAACATTTCAGCTTCCTGCATTAGTGATGTTATTACTTATTGTCTTCGGAGCAGTTCGTTACAACATAAGCAAGACAAAAATAATCGAAACAATAACGGTAGCAGCAATTGGTACAGATTCGGAAGTTAGTGGTTTGCCATTGCCGACTGCAGAAAATAATCAGCGGATTAAAACTTCACTGTTTAACAGAACAAGAATCGCTGCAAAAGGAGGTGCCAAAATAATTTCATGGACCGAAGCATCTACCTTTATCATGCCGGAAGACGAGGCTGAATGGGTTAGCTCACTTCAAGACTTAGCTGCCAAACTTAACATCACCTTAGTTGCTGCTTATGTAGTACCCATATCGATAGAGCCATTAAAATATGAAAATAAGTACCAGTTCATAAACCCGGCAGGTAATATTACACACTCCTACCTGAAGCACGAGCCAGTACCTGGGGAACCAGCGGTAAAAGGGAAATCTCCATTAAAGGTGGCAAAACTGAAAGAAACCAATATAGGTGCTGCTATTTGCTATGATTACGATTTCCCTTATCTGGCCAAAGGCTATGGTGATTTGGACGCCGACATTGTTGTTGTTCCGTCATCGGATTGGAAAGGAATTGACCCGGTGCATACACAAATGGCCTTATTTAGGGGCGTAGAGCAAGGTCATTCCATACTGCGCTCAACACGGTTTGGCCTTTCTGCAGCAATAACTCCTTTTGGTGAAATGACTGCGCAGATGACCAGTTTTTATGATAATGACAAGATTATGTACGGGCACTTATCCACAAAAGGTGTTACTACATTGTATTCAATTATTCATGATACTTTTGTTTTCCTCTGCATCATTTTTGTGCTAATATTTATAGTAGTTTCAATTCGCTCTGGAAAGAACAAGCATTCTGTTTAACTAAAATTGACAATCAAATTGTAGTGAAGCAGAATTTAGCCATGACCTTATGAAACATATAATTTGACCTCGTGTATGTGCGCGAGGTTTTTTGTTGCCAATCAGTATATTAATACTTTTTAGTACGGAATTATAATCCCGAACACCTTCAGCATTTTTCTGAACTTTTATCTTCTTTTCCTCCACTACATTTGCTTTATGATTTCGTTGTAAATCACAAATAAAACGATAATAAACATTTAAAAATTTATACTATGAAAACGAAAGCAAAAATGATGAAAGCAATTGTCGCTACCGGCTACGGGGCACCGGATGTGCTGAAACTGCAAGACGTGGACAAACCACAACCCAAAGAAAATGAAGTACTGGTAAAAGTTTATGCTGCATCGGCCAGCACTGCCGACGGCATGATACGTACCGGCAAACCTTACTACGCACGTTTAATATTAGGAATCCGGAAACCCAAACACCCTATCCAGGGAACCGGTTTTGCAGGCACTGTGGAAACTGTAGGTAAAAATGTGACCACACTCAAACCCGGCGATCGGGTTTTTGGCGAAACAACTTTTGGATTTAGCACCAACGCCGAATATCTGACTGTTCCTGAAAACGGCGTGATATTGCCGATGCCCGAAAATATGAGTTATGCCGAGGGCACAACCTATTGCGACGGCCATTTAACTTCAATAAATTTCCTGAAAGAAATTGCCCAAATTAAACCCGGGCAAAAAGTGCTGATTAATGGGGCTTCCGGAAGCTTGGGGACAGTAGCAGTGCAGATTGCCAAATACTTAGGAGCTGAAGTAACAGGAGTTACCAGCACCCGAAATGTGGGCCTGGTAAAATCGCTGGGTGCCGATTATGTAATTGACTACACAAAAAAAGATTTCACCAATGTGAATGAAACCTACGATGTGGTTTATGATACCATTGGGAAAAGCTCATTCTCAAAAAGTAAAAATATTCTTACAGAAAAGGGACAATATGTATCTCCGGTGCTAAAATTTTCTCTGCTTTTACAAATGATGCGGACTTCGGTTTTTGGTAAAAAGAAAGCAAAATTCGCTGCCACCGGACTTCGCACCGATGCTGAACTGAAATCATTAATTAATGAACTGCTGGAAATCTTCAAAGAAGGCCGTTTGAAAACAGTTATCGACCGCCAGTACCCATTGGAAAAAGTTGCAGAGGCACACACTTACATTGCTTCAGGGCATAAAAAAGGGAATGTTGTAATTATTGTTGAACAAAAAAATTAAGCAAGATGAAAACGAATAGAAAGTCTGCTTTAATCGCAGGAATCGCCTTAATTATTATGGCTGTTGTAGCCGGATTCACTTATGGTTATATCCACAATACACTTGTAATTGCAAATAACCCGGAATCGACCTTTAACAATCTAAAATCAAATGGATTACTATTTCAAGCAGAAATTTTTGGGTGGTTTTTTATACTGGTTCTCGATGTGGTTGTAGCCTGGGCGCTCTATGTTTTTTTCAGAAATGAGAACAAAAAACTTTCACTACTCACCGCAGCACTTCGAATCGTATTCGTATTTATTTTTGGAGTGGCCATATTTAATTTGATACCTGTCCTAAAAATTGTAAATGGAAATATCAGTGAAGTTCAGACGGCAGCCGAACAGATTTTGATATCCCTAAAATCTTTCGAAACCATCTGGTCGTTTGCACTCATCATTTTTGGATTTCACCTGTTTGCACTTGGAGTTTTAGCGTTTCAATCAAAAAACATTCACAAGGACTTGAAACTTTTCGAGTACTTGGAAGACAAACATATCATAAGAACAGAAAGGAACGTTGATTTTATAACAGATGAAATAAAAAACAGGTTTTACCCCCTATTCAGGGGAACTTCACTTCACATAGTCGTTCCCACATTAAGGTGCAACCAAAAGTGCATATACTGTCATGCCTCAAGCAGACCCATAGATTCAAAAGGATATGATATGGACAGGGGAACAGCAGAAAAAGTTGTTGATTTTATATTCCAATCACCATCCAATGTCCTTACAATAGAGTTCCAGGGAGGGGAGCCTCTTCTAAATTTCCCAATAATCAAGTACGTGACTGAAAAAGCGAAGGAATTGAACAAGAAGCACAAAAAGAGCATGCATTTTTGCATTGTGACAAATCTTTCTCTTATGGATGAAGAAAAAATGAATTTTTTCATTGAAAATAAATTCAACATAAACACCTCACTCGACGGGCCAAAAGAATTGCACAAAAAGAACAGACCTTACCCCGGCGGAGACAGCTACGAAGAAACCGTCAAGTGGATAAAAAAATTCCGTGAAG
>CAYQMB010000172.1:0-5046 GCA_964418565.1 uncultured Bacteroidales bacterium
CCCCGGATTACGGACAAGTCCTCATCCGGGGCTATTCATGTTCGAGCCCTTCAGGATCAGAATAAAGAGCAAAACGCTGCAGGCCGATTTTAAGCATGTCTTACATTGATGCGTTGATGGTTTTAATTTACAATGACCTGATTGGTTACAACATCATTTGTCAGATGGATCTGCACAAGGTACATTCCCGAACTGAAATTTTCAATGGAAACCTGTTCTTCCTGTTCGTCAGGTACATCTGAAAGCATCAACTGACCAATGGAATTATAAATATTCAGCTTTTTTACTTCATTCTTCCCGAAATCGATGATAAAGTTGCCATCATTGGGATTTGGGTAGATACTCATTCCATATTGCAGTAAAACACCCTCAGAGCGAACAATCCGTATGCTGGAATAGCAAGAGGTTTCGTTACCGGCATCGTCTGTCACTGTCCATATTACCCCGTGATCCCCAATGGGAAAAACTACGCCTTCAAGGCTTTCGAAATGGTTTTTGTCATTTGTCAAATCCGGTATGATGCAATTATCAAAATAAATGGGATCGAACTCTGTTCCCTGGGTTTCATACCAGGTTTCTCCACTGGCAAGCTGTATGCTTATGCTATCCTGACATTGAATCACCGGTGAAATGGTATCCAAAACGCTTATATTGAAAGAGGCAGTGGTTTCATTTCCCATATAATCCACCGCCCGGATGCTCAGGTTGTTTTCCTGACCGGATATTTCTGTCCCGGCCGGTGGTGTCTGGTAAAGCTCGGGTGAGTTGTCGCAATTATCGTAAAACTGAATCTGATTCAGATAATCCGGCACAACAGCGAGACAACTGCTGTCACAATACAAATTCTGATCATCAGGTACGGTGGTTATTGACGGAGCCTCAAGGTCCATGACCCGTGCATGAAAAACAACAGTGCCTGAATTATCACTTGAGTCAATAACAGTCAGACTTACAATGCAGGTATCTCCGGCTATCACTGTGCCGGGTGCAGGAGCCTGCAGAATTACGGGATCAGGATCGCAATTGTCACTGACATCTGCCTGACGCGTATAATCCGGCAAAACAGCTTCGCAGGAAAGCCCGTCTCCCAGCCACACATCGTTTATTGGCGAGGTAAAAACCGGCGCAATGCTATCCGCCATCAAAACAGAAAATGCTGTCTGGCTTTCATTGCCTGATGGATCTGAAACAAGCAGGCTGACCGGCTGATCCGGGTTTGAAATGAGCTGACCTGCTGCCGGATACTGTAGTGTATGTAAGCTATCGCTGCAATTGTCTTCAGCCACCACCAAATTGGTAAAATCAGGCATGATGTATTGACAATTATCATCAGAATACATTGTTTGGGTGGATGGTGATTCCAGAATGGCAGGTGCAGTTGTGTCCAGTATTGCCACATTAAAACAGTGCTGTGTTTCATTGCCGGCTTCATCGGTAAGCATCAGGCAAACTTCATTGTTTACCCCGGAGAGCATGCTTCCGGGCGGTGGAAGCTGACTCATCTCAGGTGAAGTGTCGCAATTGTCAGAGGCTGTACTTGTGGCGGTAAAGTCCGGTAAACTGTATTCGCATTGCACTGCATCGCCAATGACAGTATCTCCGGGAGCAGTAGTAAACCAGGGCGTAATGCTGTCCTGCAGGGTGATGATGAATTCGGATACTTGAGTGTTACCGGCATCATCCAGTACTTCAAGCTGTACACTAAGCTGATCTGTAGAATAAATGCCACCCGGCACCGGTGTTTGAATGATCGTTAAATCATCATCGCAATTATCACCTGCCTGAATGGAATCCGTAAAATCCGGCAATGTAAACTCACATTGAGAATCCGGATAATGCAATTGATTCTCCGGTGCATATACGATCTCAGGCGAAGTTGTGTCCTGCTTGTTTAAATAAAAACTCTGCAGGTTCTGATTGCCAGACTGATCCTCCAGCATGAGCTGAATCAGTTGATTATCAGTGTCACTTGTTGTTCCTGCTACGGGAGTCTGTGTTATCACCGGGTTTGCATCACAATTGTCAGTAAACGGCACATCATCCGTGTAGTCAGGAATGATGTAATCACAATTGGCTGAGGCAATGATATTTTGATCTTCCAAGCTGCTCAGAAACTCAGGCGCACTGGTGTCTGCCACAGAAACAAGAAAACTTGTCTGGGATACATTTCCTGAATTGTCGGTCAGGCTCAGCACAACAAGATTATCCAGACCTGAAACCGGTGTGCCGGGCAAGGGTTGCTGTTCTTTAATCAGCGGATCATCGCAATTATCGTAACCATCAAGCTGTGTGGTATAATCCGGCAGATTAACTGTGCAGGACAGGGAATCCCCGATGATCATATCTGTAAATATGGAAGTTATTAAAGGTGGTGTTGTATCCTGAACTTCTGCATTAAAGCTAATGCTGTTTGTATTGCCTGCGTCATCTTCCGTTAAAATCTGAACGGTATTTGTTGCCCCGGATACAATACTTCCGGCAGGGGGAGTTTGTTGTACAATTGGATCATTGTCGCAATTGTCCTGAATTGTGCACATGGCGATATAATCAGGCAGAGTGGTTTGACAATTGTTGTCAGCAATGAGAATCTGATCACCGGGAGATGCAGTGAATTCCGGGGAATCATTGTCAACCACTGTCAGCGTAAACGCATGGGTGCTGCTGTTTCCCGTATTGTCGGTTGCAGTCAGGCTGACCGGAATAGAAACATCGCTTGTTTCAAAACCTGCTGCAGGATTTTGTGTGATTTCAGGTTCGGAATCGCAATTGTCTGTAACGTTCAATTCATCACTGTAATCTGGCAAAACAAAGCTGCAATTATCGTTAGCTGAAACTTCCTGACTGGGCGGACCTGATGCAATAACAGGCGCAGTTGTATCAGAAACGGCAACGTTTATGCTTAATTCTGTTGTGTTGCCGCTTGCATCACTGATGGTAAACAGAATATCGTTGACAGCTCCGTAGATTTCCGTTCCCGCTGCCGGGTCTTGTACAATCACGGGTGACGGATCGCAATTGTCAGAAAAACTGAACATACCCGTAAAATCAGGCAGAATACTCACACAACTGCTTGCATCACCGATTTCCTGATCGCCCGGCTGGCTGAGTACCTGCGGTGGAATGCTGTCTCCCACATACAATGTCACCGTATCAGAAACCGTACTGCCTGCAGAAACACTGATTTCACAGAAATACAAATTGCCTGATAAGGACTCTTCAGCATTGATGATGTGTAAACTGTCGGTTTGAGCTCCTGAGTATTGCGTGTTGTCATCAATGGCCGCAAAACCGGCACCATTGTTTACATGCCACTGAAAGCTTTCTGCAGTTTCTGACGCAATGCTTAAAACAAGGTCTTCTCCGGGACATACTGCCGTATCCGTTGGCTGATTGTCCACATTGAGTTGGTAGTTTTCATAATAAATTATTTTATCCCGTATATTGTCATTATACACAATGTCTAAGTCACCATCTGCATCATAATCTTCAAAAAGAAAAAATGTGCAGTCTATTGAAGAGGAAGTTTGTAATATGACTCCATCAGTGAAGTTTTCAATGAGGATTGTTTCTGAAAAGTTACCATTTCCCAAAGATTCAATCCATTTAATATCACTCATGCCAATCACAATAATATCATCATCGCCATCGTCGTCCAAGTCTTCAGCATAAACGAAAAATGGGCGGTCGATGGTATTACAAATAACAATTGGAGCTGAAAAGACTCCTGTTCCATCATTGTAATGTATGCTGACCTGATCTGTATCATAGTTTATTGAAGCAATATCAATATCATTATCCCCATCAACATCTCCAAGGTCAATAGATCTGCAATTATTAATGTTTGTTGCCAAAGGCTCCCAGTCTTCATACATTCCTGCTCCTAAGTTTTTTTTGTAATAGACTTCAGAGGCAATGTCTGTTGTGTTCGAACCATCATGACCAGATGCAATATAATCATTGAGACCATCTCCGTCAATGTCTTTATGGAATAGAGCTCTAAAAACAGGAGCAACATTAACCGGTGTTGTTATAATACCTTCAAAAGCATTCCAATCACAATTACCTTGCAAATAGAAATAAGGATTAACTAAATCAATTATGCTGTCGTTATTATAATCAGCATGATTGAAATAGCGTATAGAAGCATTGTCAAAAGGAAAAGCTTGGTGTTCAAAAAGATTATTTAATGCATATTGATTGTCTGCTGGTTCTACGTCCCACTGGGATGAAAAATCATTATTGTTCTGCAACCATGAATATGTTCGGTTTCCTTCAATAGTTTGGTTATATTCGGTTAGAAAATCCATATCCCCATCACAGTCCTTGTCAATTGGATAAAATCTCATTAAATGCGTAAGGTAATTTGAGATGACCTGTTGAGCACTGAAATTTCCATTGCCGTCGTTTTCATACCAGGCAATTTTATTGTCCTCATAACTGCCCGATACAATGTCCAGATCCCCATCATTGTCCAAATCTATAGAATAGATAGCAAAAGGATCAACCACATCAATGGTAATCACTTCTGCTTCCCCAAAAAAGGTTTGAGAAAACATTTTTGGAGCATGCAGCAAAAAACATGCAAACAAGCAATGGAAAATAAGCAGCTTGAAAAAAGTCCTGTGTCTCATTCTGTTTTTATTTGCAATATTACGAAAAAAATGCAAACAAGCAAGGCCTTAGTCTGTATGGTCTTTCTGTGTGATCAAAAAAAACCATTATAAAATATGTATTAATTATTTTCATATTTACATTTTAATGAATACATTTGTACAGACAGTTTAAAAATCAAATAAACCAGACTATGAAAAACACAAGCAATTACATGTTAACATGCATTGCATTATTTGCAATCATTCTTTTTGGACAACTGAATCTTTTTGGGCAAACCAGACCAGATTCTTGGTATGTTGGTGGAAACAACAATAGTGATGCTGAAGTGTTCGGTCGCTATGGCAGTTCAGGAGACCTTTTATTTATGAACTCTGCCGATAATACTAGTCTTTCTGATTACGACATGGTACTCACCTACGATCCCTCCTGGCT
>CAYQMB010000173.1:0-5041 GCA_964418565.1 uncultured Bacteroidales bacterium
CGGGCAACATCATCGGTAAATTCGCCGGGACCAAAGTCAGGTTTCCACGCTTCGGTTGTAATACGGTCAGGCAAAGCTTCGTATTCTCCTGCACGACAATTGGCCAGATTTTTACGCACATCTGTAAAAGCAGCATGCTCGTAGGCATAAACAGGGATACCTAGCTCATCTCCCACGCGCTTTCCCAGTTGGCGGGCATATTCAACCGTTTCTTCCATGCTGATACCGGAAACCGGAACCAGGGGACACACATCGGTAGCCCCAAAGCGGGGATGCGCACCACTGTGGCTTGTCATATCGATCAGCTCTGAAGCTTTTTTAATTCCGCGTATTGCTGCATCCATAACCGGCTCAGGCTCACCAACAAATGTCACCACCGTACGGTTGGTGGCAGCACCCGGATCTACATCCAAAAGTGAGATGCCTTCTACAGACTCTATAGCATCGGTAATTTCTTTGATAACGGACATATCACGTCCTTCGCTGAAATTCGGAACACATTCTATCAGTTTTGTCATAGCGTTTTCATTTTTTCACAAAAATAACAATTAATCAGGTTTAATCGAGTGAACCAAACACCTTTTTGAGTATTTCTGTAACACGTTTTTCAGGATTCTCCCGGATTTGTTGTTCTTCATCAGCAATTAAAACAAACAAGCCATCAATGGTTTTTTCAGTAATATAGGCATTCAGATCCGGGTTAATTTCCGGATCATCTGTCATAAGCCTGGCTTTGTTGTATATTTTCATGATCGGTTCCCAGTGTTTTGTAAGTTCAACCTGACTGGTGGCTTTTTCCACTTCAGGATAACAAATCCGTTGCAGCTTCTCTTCGGTTTTACGTCTGAAATATTGTGTGGCAGCATCATCTTCTCCATGCAATATATCGGCTGCATCTTGTATCGTCATTTCCTTTAAAGCATTCATAAAAACAGGCTTTACTTTGCCAGCTGCATTCTCTGCTGCACGATTGAGCGTTTTCTCAAAATTTTCTACCTGCGCATCCAGTCCGAAGTCCAGGGCAGCTTCGCGTACCTTATGGGCTTGCGGCGGAAAAGAAACGTATAACTGATCGTTCTGATAAAAGCCATTGGTTTGAGATGCATCCGAAACTGCCTGCCTGATACCCACCTCCAGGGCTTCAGTAAGCCCGTTGCGCATTTCATCCTGGCTTAGCCCGTATTGTGTTTCACCGGGAACACTAACAGAATCAGCCATTTCTTCAAGTACATCGCATCCGCTGAATGCAACTATGGCCATAAGACCAAAAATTAATTTTGTTTTTTTCATGGTTTTCATTATTTTTTGGCGTAATATTTGAACTGTTAAAAGTAAATAATTTTTTATATGCGCACAATAACCTTTTTAATAACAGGTTTACTTGTCATCATGGCCTTTTCACTTAACGCACAGGATGAATGGCAGTTGCAAAAGGATACCGAGCGCATTGACGTATATTTCAAACATTCTGAAAAATACATTTATGACATCCGCGTGAAAGCAGATTTCCCTGTCCACCATACCATAGTGGTAAAACAAATTAAGGATATTGAATCGTATCCCTCCTGGGTATTCCGCTGCACAGAATCAAAGTGGCTTGACAAGTCAGACAAAAATCAAATCATTTACACCATTACTGATATTCCCTGGCCATTTACTGACCGGGATGTTGTTACAAAGATTGAGGGTCCGTATCAGGATAAAAAATCCATCAGAATTGAATCAAGGGCATTGCCGGATTACATTCCCGAGTCAGAAAAACACGTCAGACAGCAATATTCATCAGTGAAATGGCATATACAACCAGGGATGGAAAATTCAACACAAATCACGTATACACTACGCCTGCGTATAGAAAAAGAAGTACCTGATTTTATCGTGGCAATGATCACAACCAAAGGACCTTATGAAAGTTTTAAAAGTCTGATGGATATGCTTAGCCATTAAAATTGTGGAAGGGTTACATGTATACGAACCTTAGTATGTAAAGGTTACCTAAGACTTTTATTATTTAGAACCTCTCTAAATCCACCCCTGCATCGTTAACTTTCTATTGCAATGGAATTTATGCTTCAGAACGAGGCGAAATGCATCTAAATATAATAAATTAACATGCAAGCTTTTCATGCTTTTTTATCCACACAGCTCATAATTTTATACTTTATCACACACAGATGCAGTATACGCATTTTCACTTAGGACAAAAACGCAACTTTAAAATGAAATGCAACGTATCTTTATCTAAACCCCTTAAGATAATATGTTATGAAGGTACTTGTTGTTACACTATCTGCCATTTTGCTGAGCATTACAAGCTTTGCTCAGTCTGTTCCGCCCGATACGGCTTCCACCGATCCGGCAAATCCCAACCCGCTTTTTGTTTCTGCAGGAATAAATTTTGAAGATTATTTTCTTCCTGAAAAAAAAGGAACAAACATTCATAGCATTCAAAATATAAGAGCAGAAAATGCTCATCAACAATACTTTTATTTTTCAGCACAAATGCCGGCAGGCAGCGATCTGGATTTTCATTTTTCAGTGCCAACAGGGGTTATTACAGGCATAGCTGCATATTACAACAACGGTACCGATCTTTTATATATTGACCACATTGAATCACCACGCACTTCTGATGTTTTACGGCTGAGCAATACACAAGTCCCGGCAGGAGCCAACATCACTCTAAAAACCTGGTTTTCCAAAGACATGAGTGGAAAAACCCTTTCATTATCAGCGGTAAAAAGGCCACAAAACAATCAGACTAAACTCATAAACGTTAGCACGAGCACATATACAGCTCAGGAATTGGTAGAAGACATCCTGGTAACTGGTTGCCTGGAAGCTTTTAATGTCACATACAACGGCGACCCTGTCAGTCTGGGATATTTTTCCGGAAGTATGGGAAGCACTGCGTTTGATGAAGGTATTGTTTTAACAACGGGTGATGCCAGCCTGGCCGAAGGTGGTAACAGCTCAGGAAGTACCGGGTACAATTCAACAGGGGGTACAGATTCTGATTTGCAGGCTCTGATTCCAGGCTACACAGTTAATGACGCAGCTATTCTGGAGTTTGATTTCATCCCGGCCAGCGACAGCCTGGTGTTTGATTTTATTTTCGGTTCGGATGAATACCCCGAATGGGTAAGCTCCGATTACAACGATGTATTTGGATTTTTTCTCTCAGGCCCGGGTATTGCCGGACCTTACACCAACAACGCCATTAATGTGGCTTTGATACCGGGAACAACACAACCCGTAACCATTGATAATGTGAATGATGCTACCAATTCGGCGTGGTATGTTGATAATGCTTATGGCGGCGATATTGAATACGATGGTGCTACATTACCAATGCGGGCAAAAGCCGATGTACAGGCCTGCGAAACATACCATATTAAAATAGCCATCGGCGATGCAGGAGATGAAGCTTATGATTCTGGTGTCTTTCTGAATGCCAATAGTTTCAAATCAGGTGAAGACTTTATTGCAGAACAATTTAATCCTTGGTACCAGACCGATGAAGTGTATGAAGGCTGTCAAACGTATGCTGTTTTTACACGTGTGGATACAACTGATACCTCTGAAGAAATTGCCATTGGGCTGGATGTTTCTGGTACTGCAACGGAAGGCACAGACATTTCAACAGCACCGGACACCGTATATATATCACCCGGGGAAACAGCCGATACACTAATTATTGATAGCTACACCGATGGAATTACCGAAGGTGCAGAATATTTTATATTTACCTATACCAATGGCTGCCCTTGCACACCAGTTGTCAACCATGACACAATCTGGCTTTATGATGAAATTGATCCGCAGATTAACATGATGAATTCAGGACCAGTGTGCGAAGGAGACTCCGCGACACTAAGCTTCTCCTACAATTCATCTGTGGATTCCCTTATCGACTGGACATGGCTTGTAAACGGATCAAATGATTCAACCATAACAGTAGCCCCGTCTACAACCACAACTTACACACTTGAAGTAGACTATCCCTGTACTACCAGTCATTATACAACAACGCTTACGGTTGACTCGAATGTTGATGCTACGATTGACCCGGTTCCCGATCAATGTGCTGACAACCCTCCAGTAACGCTTACAGCAGCAGACAGTGGTGGAACATGGAGCGGAACTGGTGTTACCGGAAATCAATTCGACCCGGTGGCAGCTGGTCCCGGAGACCATATTATAGCGTACAGCATTACCAATGGTACATGCTCTGATACAGACAGCACAACCATTTATGTGGGAGAATACCTTGATCCCACAATTGACTCCATCGAAGTACAATGCCGAACAGATGATGCATTTCTCCTGACAGCAGCCACACCAGGTGGCAACTGGACAGGACCGGGTGTTGTCGGAGGTAATAACCTCAACCCAACCAATGCTGGTGTTGGTTTCCACTGGATTTATTACACCCTCACAAACGGTGGCTGTACATCCGTTGACAGCATTGAAATTGAAATCGTAGCAAATGTGGATGCAACAATTCATGATCCCGGCAGCTTGTGTGAAACAGAACCCGCAGTAGATCTTGAAGCCAACTGGCATGCCGGCATCTGGAGCGGTACTGGAATTGTTGATGCCGCCGAAGGTATTTTCGATCCCGCTGTGGCCGGCCCCGGCGATCACCTGATAGAATTCGAAGTAGGTTCCGGTGGTACATGCTCCGATGATGATACCATCATGGTTCACGTGGATGCCATGCCGGATGCAAGCATAAACGCAACGGGACCATTCTGTTACCCGGGCGACTCAGTTACACTCACAGCTAGCACAGCTGGTGGAACCTGGTATGGACCTGCCATTGCTGATTCTGTTACTGGAATTTTCGACCCCTCACTTGTGGGTGCCGGATCAACACAAGTCATTTATTCAGTAGGTACAGGTGTATGCTCCGATGCAGACACCACAGACATTTTCGTTAACCCGGCACCAACGGTAACCGTTGGCGCTGATCAGACGCATTGTGATTACGACGTGCCCGTAACCATTGATGCCGGAGCCGGTTTTAACTACAACTGGT
>CAYQMB010000174.1:0-5015 GCA_964418565.1 uncultured Bacteroidales bacterium
CAACTGCCACGCAACCTGCATAAGCTCTGCCACAGGGGCCCATAGAATCTTCAGGGCAATGTGCATTCCATCCGCAACCCTGATTCCAGTTGGTAGTCAAAAGTGGCTCAACGCTATTGGTCTTATTTTTTGTTATATCCGGTTTTTGTTTCAAATACGCCCATTCTTCCGGTACTTTATCATTGGCTCTAATATTTTCATTTTTCAAATAGGACAATTCATGTTTATGTAGATTCATGTAGGCTTTGAAGGATGGAGCCTGGTTTTCAGGGTCAAAATTTCCTTCGGTGGAGTAACCGATTATGGGGTGATATCTTTTATCTGCGGAAACGATAACAAAACCTTTGTTGTCCATGAGGTTAAAAACCAAAAAACTAGTATCCTGATCGTTCTCAAGGACAAAATGTTCTGAAAATATGATATCCTGATAAGCTATATCCTCGGAAATATTTGCGTAAATAAAGTAATGATTTTTGGCTATTGTTTCGGCTTCGTTGTATGCAACTTTTTGCCCGCTTACATAGCCAGCCAGAAGCAGAAGCATGATTGTAAAGAAATGTTTTTTTAACATATTACAATTGTTTAGTTGTCTTTAATACATCTTACATAAAATCTATAGTTCTCATAAACCTCATCGCATCCATCTACAGGGAATGAGCAAGAAAACCCATAAATATACTGTGGTAAACAGGCTGTAGAAGACCACCAGGCTGCGGTGTAATTTTTATCCAGATATGCTCCGGATTCAGCGTTTGGATCGTAACCCCACAAGCCACCAGGCAATGCGGTAAATCCGGTGGTATTATTTAAGTACAATTCGGTCCCCGGACAAGGACATCCGTTAAGACATGAGTCCATAGAGTTTATCCAATAAGATTGCGATGCAAGAGATTTCGTAATTCTATCGGGGTGATATTCAGCATAAGGGTGATCCCATTCTGGAATTATGGCATTGTCTGTCAAATAATTATCAAGTTGTTTCCATTCTGCATGGCTTGGCAAGTGCCAACCCTGCGGACATGCATTCATTGCAGTATTGTAATCATACATTCTACCATAGATATCACAATTTGCAGGGTCGTCATCGTAACAATAACTGTTGCCTGTTTCCAGGTTGAGGTTATCAGCCATCCAGCATTGATTGCCGATAAGAATTCCGTCTTCTGAACATTCTGCTTTAAGTACCTCTTCCGAAACCACACAACCCAAATCATCTTTAACAAAGATGGTATGATATCCACTGCCCGCAAAAAATGAATTGTATTCTGAAAAGCTTAAGGTATCATTTATGGCATATAAATATGGAGGGCTACCGCCTTCAACTTGTGCGATAATTTCTTCATCCAGGATAACTACATTAAGTGAAAGATCTGATGCATCACAAACATTATAAGATATTTCTTTGGTGCATTGGATGCTGTCCATTACATTAAACACATAATCCGTAGCATGTTCAGGAACAAAAGAAGGCGCTTCTTCCGAGTATTCTTCATAATTTGTTGAATACAAATACGGTGGAAATCCATCGTTTGCAACAACGGTAACTGTATCGCCAAATGTCTCTATACCTATATCAAAACCGTACTCGATGCAAGGATCAAAATGGGCTGTTGCACTGCAATTTATTGCATCTTTCACATAAAAAGTAAATGGCGTTGGGGATTCAACAAGCACAACCGGAACTTCATCACTAAATGTTTCTCCGTCAATTGAGTAGGCATAAGGAGGTGTGCCCCCATAAGCAAGCATACTTACAGTATCTGAATCGACCAATACCTCAATACCCAGCCCCAATTCTTCACACAAATCAGGCTCTGTATAGATATCCGACACAATACATTCCAGATCATCCTTAACATAAATAGTGTAGCTATTTCCGGATTCAGCGATTATTTCGGGAGATTCAAAAGAATAGTTGATGCCATCGGTAGAATACATGTATGGTGCTTGTCCATTAACCGGCTCAACACTTATTAAACTATCCAATACCAATATGTTTAATGCAAGGTCAGAGTTTCTGCATGGATCTTCAATCATGTAATTTATTTCTGCAGTGCATTCTTCTTCATCCATTACCGTAAAAGTGTATAAGTTTTCGTATTCATAAACGATTTCCGGCACTGTATCCGCAAAGTTAACTCCATCGGTTGAATACTGATATGGAGGAACGCCCAAATGAGCAACCGGACTTATTGTGCTGTCGTTTTGCATGACACTAACAGTAAGTGCACTCTCGGCACAAAGGTCTGTGGTATCAGCATAAGCAACAATTGTAAGCGGAGAATTGCTAATGTGATTCCCGTCGCAGTCAAAGGCAAATACATCTAATTTGCTCATAATACTATCACCGGGATGCCAGGCAACATCGGCAAATCCCGTAATGCTGGTATTTACAATACTATCTGAGACAACTCCGCCGTTTTTTGGCGCAAACATGAGTTTTCCCAGTGGTAATACGGCACCTCTATTACTTCTTAACCTAACTTTAGGATTAAATTCTAAAGCCTCACCCGGGATGTAAGTTTGATTGTTTCCGCTAAAAACATCAATTTTGTGTGGGAATGTGAAATTGAGAAAAGGGCGGGGCCAACTTCGGGAAATATCAACTAAATCATGCCCAACAACCGTTGCTTTTGCTCCAAGGGTGAGCGAAGATGATAAATCAACTTCTGCTTTCCAATCCAAATCCTGATTGGTACATATTCCAAGTTTTTGATCAATGGAAAAATTAATATAGGGTCCCAGGAATTTATAAACTCTAAAACTCAGCGTAGGTCCAATGGAAAATTTTTGCTCCAAACTGCCATTTATTGCCAGGTTGTTGTCAATAGAGGAGTTCCCGGTTTTGTTGTAAACATATCCCCATGAATCATTTTTATATTCAACAAACGCATTGATTTTGTTTTTTTCAGTTAATCCAATTGCGTAATTAATGTCTGCAGATGCTCCTGCTTTAAATTCCCCATCAACTGAAAGCCTGACGCTTATCAAAACGGGGACATAACCCAGCATTACAAGATAATTCTTGGTTACAGACAACACATTAAATTTTTGTTCGGATAAGTTTACTGCTGACTCAACAGACACATCTAAGCCAATAGACTTTTCTTCTATGGCATTGCTTGAACCAAACTTAATGTGGTTAACACCATATAAATAACTATAATCAAAATCAGCAACCAGATTGGGCTGAAAAGAGTAGTTCCCGGAGATTCCGGCAGACACTCCTCCATAATCAATTAAACTCGGGTATGGAAGATCAATTGATATTACGGTTGCCCCCTGATCGGATCTGTTGAATGCTAATTTCGTTTCAGGATGCATAAAGGTGGCATGTTCACTAATTTTGTAATAATAATTTTGACCAGTTCGGAACTTTGCCTTTGTCATTAAATCAGCGCGTGTGGGCATTCTGTTAAGTCGCCGGAACTGACCGTTCTGTTTTTCTGCTTCTGAAAAAGTTTCAAAATCCAATACTTGCGCCACATCAAGGACTCCATCATCAATAAGGTCTTCAAGTGTTGCCTGTGAAGTTTGCATCGTATATGTGTTCCCATCCACAGTGTATGAATCAACAAGCCTCAAATAACCACCTTGATTCATGCCTATGAGTACCGATGATTCCGTAATATCCGGAACAGGGTCGTTAAAGCTTATTTTGTAAACACCATCGGCAAGCTCAGCATTGCTGCTTAAAATCACATCAGTGGTATCTACAACAGCCAGATTTTCTTTGAAAACAAGTTCTTTATATCTTATCTCAATCGTATCCCTGCTTTGCCCGCAAGCGTTTGTTTGCTTCCACTCAAGGGTATAAAGCGTATCTGTTAAGTGAAAAACCGAGTTTGGATTGGTTATTTCTTCAATTTCGCCACCTTCTCCGGTTAATATAGACCATATTCCATATCCAGAGGTTTCTTGACTGGCATGCAAACTTATCTGATTAGCAGAAACAGTTCTGTCAAAACCTGCATTTGCTACAGGAGGCATTTGCACATGTGAAATATGCGAATAGACAGGAGGGCAGTCAGGGAATTTTACAACAGCACGGTAATACATGTTTTCTTCGGGTAAAAACTTGTGCTCAAAATCATGCGCATTCGGGATTGCTTCCCAATTTCCAATTGTTTTTGCCTGTTCCCAGTGAACTGTTCCATAGTGGTAATTGTCCACCCTAAGTACGATAGTATCTGTGCCACACACATCTGTAATTTGCGCTGATACATTATAAAAGAAAAACATTGGTAAAAACAAAAACAGATACGATATTTTGGCAATGTGCATAATCAAAAAGCTTTATTTAATAATGATTTTTTGATAAATCCTTTCATCACCCCTTGAAACAGCAATAATATAAAGCCCCGGGGGTATTTTGCTAACGTTAAAAGGCTTAATGCAAACATCGTTTCCCGAAAAAATCTGCTCACTTAAAACAACTATACTTTGCATGCTGATAAACTGAGTGTTCACCAAATTTACCTTTTCAGCTGATTTAATTGTAATATTGATTAAGTCTTGCGCCGGATTGGGATGAGCAGAAAAACAAAATGAATTTTTATTATTTGTGTTTTCTTCAATTCCGGATATTGAGCATGGATTTGGTAAATCAAGCGTTACGATTGTTTGTGCAAATAAACAACTGTTAGCAATAAGGAAAAAACCTATAATAAATTTCGGCATATTTAAAAAATTAGGTTTACAATATTACGAAATAAAATTATGTGACAGCAATAAAAGTTTGTGCTTATCAAAAAAAATACCTGTTAAAAAAGATAAAACAGGCCTGTTGAATAGAGTTATAAGCTTACCGGTAACAATCTGTAAAAAGGCATGCATTTTTAAATGATGATGCAATCTAACCCTTGTTTCAGGATAACAATATTGAAGTTCTTTATAGTACGTTTTTTTCTATCGTTCTAAAAAGGAGCATTTTAGGATATTCCAGCAGAGCTTAGTGATCCAGCTGCCTTTCAAGCTTTTCAATGTCCTGTTTGCGTTTGTGCAGCAGATTGATG
>CAYQMB010000175.1:0-4996 GCA_964418565.1 uncultured Bacteroidales bacterium
AAAATACACGCTTTTGAACACCCACCTCGTTCCACTGATCGTCGTAGCCAAGAAGTCGATACCGATAACGTGTAAAAATCGGATCTTTGTAGTTCAGACCGATATAAGAGATGGAAATGTTATTGGCATCATGATCAAATTCATACCCTTCCTGTCCTTCGTAGAGCGTATTGAACAGATCGGCTCCGGACCAAAGCTCGGTAATTTTTACCGACTGTATAAAATCATCCTGCTCCATGTCATCGGGATTAAAGCGGGTAAACCCCCCATTTCCTGAAAACACAATATCACCGTTCATCAGCAATACAGGATTTTTGAAGAAATCGGGTTTATTTCCCGGATCGGCTTCAAAAAAATCAACAGAGCCTGATTCCGTACTCATCCGCATGATTCCCGTACTGCTGCCCAGCCATAAATATCCGTTGTCATCCTCAAGAATTCCCGGCTGAACATCATCAACCGTGCTCATATAGGTTTGAAAGTAAAATGAATTCTGCCCGTTCAGTACGTTTTGTTTTAGTATTCCGTCCCCAAAAACTCCCCAGAGTACACCAGACTCTATTTCTGAAACCTGTAACGGACGAAAATCAGTTAGCCCATCCGGCGAATCGATCTCAACAAGTGAAAATTCTCCGCTGGCCGTATCAAACCTGAACAGATCCCACTCTACGTAGGGATAAAGTGAGTTAACAGCCTGCACATACACGTCTCCGTTAACATCTATATTAGGATAGAGGCCTTTTCTCTCAGAGTTTTCGGGGTTGTTATCCGCATTTGGGTAGTGCTGAACCTCACGCGTCTCTTTATCAACTACAAAAAGACCGTCAGTAGCCGACCCCACATAAATATGCGTATCGGTGCCCGAAATCCTGTCGAACTGGTTCACCACAAATGGCACCCTGATCCAGTCAAAACGCTCCGTTTCCCTGTTAAACTCCATAAGGTCCCTGTCGAGCGTGATGATATAGACAAATTGGTCATCGACAATCAGGTCAACGAATTCATTTTTTTTCACCATCAAGGGATTAAACGGATTCAGAAAATAGTTTTCTATGTCTCCACCGTCGGCAGGATAGAAAGCGAGACCCTTATGGGTTGCCATCCAGCCGTTCCCTTCACTGTCTTCTTTATAAACCTGAACAAAGTTTGCCGGCTGAGAGCTTCCCTGATCTGCGGCTGCTCTCGTAAAACTGTAGTTCCAGGATTGTGAATACACCAGCGTAAGTCCAAAATCCCGGTAGCCAAACCAGAGGTTCCCATCCTGGTCGGTAAAAATGGTTTGAATGTTATCTTCAGCAAGGCTCTTATCATCAGAAACAGAGCCAGCCCGGTATGCCTTTACATCGCCCGAAGATGGAGAGTAGCGAAAAGCCCCAATATTGCCCGTGCCGATCCAGATATTTCCTGAGGGGTCTTGCGTAATAGACTGAACACTTCGGCCGATCATACTGGTTCTGCTGTTGCCAAGACGTGCTACACGGGATGGTGTTTCTGAAGCTGACTCCCACTCTGCAAGCCCATTTGCTGACCCTATCCAAAGGGTATTGCTGCTGTCCAGAAGCATGGTTTGAATACTGCCTGTAATAATCTCCTCTGTATTGGAATCGAGTTCAGGAACACTGCTAAACGCTTCCGAGGCAGGATCGAAATTAAATAGATTATTTGATGTAGCCACCCAGATGGATCCATTTGCCGCCAGCTCGATAACTTTGATCTCAGCAGGAACTTCTTCCTCAGTTGGTAACGGAAAGAATGTTGTCTCCAGGGTATCGCTTACAATTTCCTGTTTCGGAAAGAAATAGAGTCCGTCAGTTGTCCCGGCCCATATATCACCGTCGTTCTCTTTCAGTAGGTCATTAACCAGCCTTATCTCAGGGACTGAACCCTGCACCTTCACCGTAATAAACTCTTTGGTAGCGGGTATAAAAATATTCAGCCCACTTGAACCAGACCATATTCTTCCTTCTTCGTCTTCGAGTAAGGTGCGAACCGGTCCCCGCATAATCGTGGATGCTGTAGCAGGGTCGTTACGGTAGTTTGTAAATGAGTACCCATCATATCGATCGAGTCCTGCATTAGTCCCAACCCAGATAAATCCGTGCCTGTCTTGCAGAATGTCGTTAATCTGCCCGTTCGACAGTCCCTCGCCTGTTGATATGTGCCTGTATGTTTCGCTGCCTGACTGACCCGCTGCCACTCCTGAAATCAAAAAAAGAGAAATAAACAGAGCAACTAGCTTTTGATATCTATTTGTTGGGTTTATACCCATTGTTTTTGAATTAAAAGGTCTTAAAGGAAGCTGATGACGGAGGTATTACCCATGCAATAATCCAATCTGAAACCAACCATAGTTTCGTTGATTAAAATATCTGTAACCTACCCCGAACAGGAATCAGAAAATTACTACCAATATGATGAAAAAATTGAAATCTGCAAACGTACAAGGCTAAAATTTTTATTATTAAATTTATTTTGATAATAAACAGTGGTTAGAATCTAATTACATGAATATAAACCATACCTTTTCCCATCAACCTCACTATATATACAAAAAAACAAATGAAAACAGCCGTTGTAACCGGGGCCAACTCCGGAATTGGAAAAATTACTGCTTTAGAACTTGCTAAGAGAAACTACCGCGTTGTTATGGTCTGCAGAAATCAAGAAAAAGCAGCGGCAGCAAAGCAGGAGATTGCAGAAGAGACCGGCAACGAATATGTACAGATTGAAATTTGTGATTTAAGCCTGATGTCAAACATCAGGAGATCTGCAAAACAGATTCGGGAAACAAACACCTCAATTGATTTACTGGTGAATAACGCAGGTCTTTTACCCCAAAGTGAAAGGCAAACCACATCAGAGGGTTTCGAGATGACATTTGCAGTAAATCATCTTGCCTATTTTTTATTAACGCGTGAACTACTGCCCGCGCTGAAAAGTGCAGAGAGCAGCAGAATTGTAAATGTGGCATCTGAAGCGCATAAATCGGGCACATTCGATCCCGAGAACCTACAACTCCAAAGCGGGTACAGTACCGTAAAAGCTTACGGTAATTCAAAACTATTTAATATTATGTTTACCCACCAGCTGCATAAAGAGCTCGATGGGACCAATATTTCGACATTCAGCCTGCATCCCGGTGTAGTTAATACAAATTTTGCAGCAGATAGCGACTCCTTTTTTGCAAAGCTGTTTAACCTTGGCCGTTTTTTTATGTTGAGCCCGGAAAAGGGTGCTTCCACCTCTGTTTATCTCTGCACTGAACCCGGTATTGAGGATTTGAGCGGTGAGTATTTTATTAAATCAAAACCGACAGAACCCTCTGGAATTGCAATGAATGATGCAGCATGCAGGCAGCTTTGGGAGATAAGCCAGAAGCTGATTTCGTCTGTTGAATAACCACGTGTAACTATCAACATTGATCTAAACAAAAAAACCCGGCACGAAACTCTATTCATACCGGGCTTATTAATACTGTTTGATCGTTAATCCGGGAGATTATAGTCGATCTCTTCGGGATAATATCCCAGCAGATGTTCGGCAAAATAATCCCACATCATACGCTGAAAATAGTCGCTGTAGCGGCCAAATCCGTGACGTGCCTCGGGGAAAATCATCATATCGAACCGTTTACCCGCTTTCAGAAGTGCATCAGCCATACGGTAGGTGTTCGCTGGGTGAACATTATTATCCATTTCACCGTGAACCAGAAGCAGACGGCCCTGCAGATTGTCGGCAAGTTCCGCATTTGAGGGAATATTCGAAACAAACGTCGTCTTCTCCTCTTTCACCTCCTCACCGTTATCATTTGTGACCGTTACAGAGTCTGTTTGGGCATCCACACCGTGATGAACCTCACCCCACCAGATGTTATACACATTATTATCGTGGTTTCCGGCCGATGAGACCGCCACTTTATAGAAATCAGGGTAATAGAGAAGCGCAGCCGTGCTCATAAATCCACCGCCGGAATGGCCGTAAATCCCCACCTTATTCAGGTTGATGTAGGAGTGTCTTGCAGCCAGCTGCTCAATTCCGTACCGGTTATCGGCAAGAGCGTAGTCGCGAAGATTATCGTGCCCAAAATTATGGTACCACTTCTCACGAAGCGGGCTGCCTCCCCGATTTCCCATGGCTACGACTACAAAACCAACTTGCGAAAGTGAATGGGCACGCGCTGCGGATCCTCCTATGGAAAAGCTACGCGGATATGGCTCAACCTGCGGACCGGGATACACATAAGAGATGATGGGGTATGTTTTCTCCGGGTCGAAATCTGCCGGTTTCCACATCACTCCGTATAGATCCGTTTTACCGTCTTTTGCCTTTACAGAAAAATTTTCGGGGTGATTATAACCCGCTTCTTCCAGGCGTGTCATGTCTACCTCTTCGAGCTCGAAAATCACCTCTCCATCTTTGTCGCGTAATAAAGCCTTTGTTGGCATATCGGGACGGGAGTAGTTTTGCACAAAATAGTCGCGGGTATCGCTCATACTGATGGAGTGGTTGGCTTCTTCAGGAGTAAGGAGCTGTTGACGAGAGCCATCAAACCGAACTTTATAGGAGTGCGAATAGAATGGATTTCGTCCCTCTTCTTTGCCAAATCCCTCGTAGTAAATGGTTTGTGCTGTGGTGTCGATTGCGGCGATATCACCGACCATGAAATGTCCGTCGGTGATGCGGTTTTTCAGATTTCCTTCCGCATCGTACCGGTAGAGTTGTCCCCACCCGGTGCGTTCACTCCACCAGATAAACTCTTCACCCTCGTTTATAATCCCCAGCTGTGCATACCGTGTATTGAAATATGGTTTGCTGGTTTCCGACCAGAGTACGTCTGTTTCACCCGTAGCAGTATTTGCTTTTACAACATCCACCTGGTCCCAGGTTCTGTTACGCCTCAGGATGTAGAGATAGTCTGATTTTTCTGTGGTAAAAATCCCCCCATCATTAAAATAAACCCCTCCAAGAGATTGATCGGGCCACTTGTCGGTATCGA
>CAYQMB010000176.1:0-4982 GCA_964418565.1 uncultured Bacteroidales bacterium
TAAAGTATCCAATGAAACCAAGGTAATTAAAGCAATAATTATATGCCATTACAAAAACTGTTTTATGCAATTTGCATGCTTGTCCCTTTTACGGTAAACATTGCAAATGCACAATCTCCTGTTGCTGATTTTGAAATTGGTGCAGGCGAAGACGCTGTTTGTGTTAGCGAAAATGTTCATTTTACCAATACCAGTGATGTTTCAGGTTGTTCTTCCGATGCAACTTATACCTGGAGTTTTGACGACGGGCAAACATCCACGGAGCAGAATCCTGTATACAACTGGGATACCCCCGGAGATTACAACGTGGTTCTTACAGTGACCTGCGGGGTATATACGGATGCTGAGGCGATAACGATTTCCGTTTTGCCAACTCCCGATGCGGAATTTCAGGTGAGCTCCTTTACCGGTTGTGTGCCTTATACCGCGACTTTTAATAACCTGACAACACAGGAAGGCAGCGGCACCATTGATCAGTTTGTCTGGACCTTTGGGGATGGAAATACCAGCAACGAAGAGAATCCGGAATATACATTTGTTAACCCGGGAAGCTATACGGTTTCCCTCGAAGCCATTAATGTTAATGGTTGTTCGGATTTCTTCAGCCTTGAGGATGTGATTAACCTGTCTACTGTGCCTCAGCTTAGCTTGTCGGCAAGCCCTCAGTCATGGTGTCAGTCGCCTGTTGATGTGAATTTTTCTTCAAATATCACCCTGGCACCCGACCGGGTAATTGATAACATTAGCTGGGATTTTGGTGATGGCGGAAGTACCACCGGCGAAGAAAATCCGATGCATACATACAATAATAATGGTGATTTTGATGTGCAGCTTACCGTTACCGATGATTATGGCTGTTCAAATACCATAGACTCCATTGATTATGTTCACGTTCATCCGGTTACACCGGATTATGAGGTATATAACTGGAATTCAGAAGAAATTACCGATGGAGTGACCTGCCTTAATCAGGTAACCAATTTTTTCTGTAACAATGAGGGTTATGGTGTTGAGTGGGACTTTGGTGGCGGGAGTACGTCAACCAGCCTGTCGCCGCAATATATTTTTAACACGGCAGGGAATCATACCATTACCCTAACCGTTGATCCCGGTGGTACATGTGAGGCATCTACCAGTTTTCAACTTGAGGTTGAAGATCCTACCCCCACAATAAGTGTGGATGATGATTTTGCCTGTAACCCACCGTTTGAAGTTCAGTTTACCGGCAATGCTGCCGTTGATATTGAAGAGTATGAGTGGCTTTTTGGTGACGGGGCGAGCAGTACAATGCAAAACCCCTCGCATATTTACGGAAGTAATGGCACGTTTACACCTGTACTTGAAGTGACATCATCACACGGGTGCACAGCTCAGGCAGATTATCAGAGCATAAATATTTCATCAGCCTCGGCTGCGTTTTCTGTGGATACGGTAGAGGGCTGTCTGGGTGTGAGCATGACGGCAACATATGATTCAATCACCGACCCTGCAGCAATTGTTGACTTTACCTGGGATTTTTACAGCAACGATGCCGGTTTGTCCTCACCTTTTAGCGGGGCTACTCAGGAAACTCATGTTTATACCGATACCGGTGAATTTGTTATCGAACTTACAGTAACCGATACCAGCGGTTGTGAATCTGTACATACCGTGGATGTGCAGGTTGGAGAGCATCAGGAACCACTTTTTGACACCCTTGCTTACCCACATTTGATTTGCCCGCAGGATTCCCTGAATTTCTGGAGTGAATCCACAGATTCCAGCTATATTGATGAGTATGCCTGGTTGTTTGGCGATACGGCATCATGGCAGTGGGGTACCTCCGATCAGCATCACGTTCAGGATTATATGTTTGAAGAAGATACCGGTTACGTACAGGTTGTGCATGTGGTTAATCACAATGGCTGCAGGGATTCTCTTTATATGCCGGAATTTTTCTATGTGCGTGGTCCCATCATTAATAACATTGAAATCAATCACGATTGTTCGCTGGGAAATATGTATCAGTTTACCCTGGATCATACCCTTGCAGAGTATTGGGACTGGTATGTGTTTGATGATGCCGGAACTCAGATTGCAGAATTCCCCGATAATACCAATGAAACCCTAAGTTACGATTTTCCTGGTACTGGGGATTATTGGGTGCATGCTGTAGCCCATAATGATACGAGTGGTTGCGATTACAGGGATTCCGTTCCGGTAAATGTGATTCAGCCTTTAGCTGCTTTTGATTTGCCTGATCCTGATTGGTGCTCAGGCCAGCCATACGATTTTGATGAAAGTGGCAGCCAGAATGCTGAGTCGTTTATGTGGGATTTTGGTGATGGTGAAACTACCGAATGGAGTCCAACTGCCCCGACAACACATACTTATGATACCCTTGGGGATATGGAAGTATGGTTGCATGTGATGGATGAAAATGGTTGTGAGGATTCCGTGATGCACGTATTGCATATTTCCGGCCCCATGCTTACGCTTACAAGTACGGAGCAAAGCGGATGTGCTCCGTTTGATGCTCATGTGACAGGTAATGTTGCCTCTGATTATGAAATAAGTTATATAAGCGCACAGCTTGTTGGCTTTGGTACACAGGATACATTACCATCCGGAGCTGACAGTTTTGATTTTGCTTTTGATTTTGATGATTTACCGGCTGGTGAATATGAGCTTATTATCCAGGCTGCAGCTGGTTATTGCCCACAGGTAAGCTGGTCGTTTCCCCTTTATGTTGATGTTGTCAGTCTGGATGCTGCTTTTACGGGAGAATCATTAAACGACCAGGATCAGCAGCTTTGCGTGGGAGATGAGGTGGCGTTTTTACCCGATGACAGCGATGTGCATGATACGGATGTGTATGATTATGAGTGGGATTTCGGGGATGGCTCACCAGTGAGTACAGAACTGAACCCAACGCATGCCTACAATGATACAGGAAGCTTTGATGTAAGCCTGACAATTACAGGGAACGGATGCATCGAAACAGAGGTGCAGACCCAATACATTGAAGTGCAGGATGCCAATGCCAATTTTAGCCTGAGTTTTTCAGGTGATGTGTGCCCGGAATTCTCTATTAATCAGGACAGCATTACCATCGAAGCCGATGAAGTAGAGGGATATACCTATACCTGGGACCCCGGTTACTCTTCACCCCTGGGCAACGGATACGATGCATACAACTTTCCGTATGATGAGCCTGGTGACTATTATCTGGAATTTACCGTGGAAACACCCTTTGGCTGTAGCGATTCTCATTCAGAATTTATCAGCGTGACCGGGGGATCTGCCAACCTGTATGTTAACGATCAGCTTACCGATGATAACAGTTCCATTGATATCTGCCTGGGTGATTCGCTGAATTTTAAAGTGGATGATATGGTGGGGGTTGATTCCGTGGAATGGACATTTGGTACAGGTGCTTCAGATACATCTTATGTTACCCAATATGTGTTTAATGAGCCACCAACGACAGGTAACCATTTCCGTGTAGATGCACGTATTAGTGGTTCCGGTTGCCATTACTCCCTTACGGTTTACGTTGTCATTAACATCATACAGGCAGATTTTACTATGATGGATCCTGAATACGGCATCATTGCCGATACGATGCAATGCAGCCCCTTTGGCCTGGATTTGATCAATAACGCCGTGGGTCAACCCTATGATCCTGACAATATTCACTGGTACGTGGAAGGCGGTGGTGATAATGAAAACCCTGCAGATGGAAACTGGTACGATGTAAATTTTGTCAACAATACACAACAGGACTCCGTCGTCGATATCAGTCTGGTAGCGTCGAACGCAAGCGTAGGATGTTCGGATTCAATCACAAAACAAGTGGTGATCGGCTATATTCCAGAACCCAACATCACACAGGATACAATTGTATGTGAAGGTGATGCCTTCAGCCTCCATGCTGAAGGAGGGGGCAGCTATGTCTGGTATCCCGGATTATACCTTAGCAACACTGAAATTGCTGAGCCTGAAGTATTGCCGGAAGAGGATATGACCTATTCAGTAACGGTTACCGCAGATAATGGCTGCGCCAACAGCGACTCCATGCATGTAACTCTGCAGTACCCTGTGGAAAGTGCCCTGGCCAGCGAATACGATACCATAAATATTGGTGAAAGCATCAGCAATGGGGTTAGTTATGATCAGGAAAATGTCAGTATCCTGTGGACTCCCGATGAAGCAATTTCCTGTGTGGAATGCGATAATCCCACATTCTCACCTTTGGAAAGCACACACTATTCTGTAGAAATCTCAGATAGTATGCAGTGCTTTACCAGTGTGTATGATTATGAGTTGGTAGTGGATGTTAAATATACCCTTGATGTTCCCAAGGCGTTTACACCTGAAGGAAGTCCTCAAAACCGTGTAGTCTTTGTACGTGGAATTGGCATAAAAGATCTGAAAGAATTCTCCATTTACAACCGCTGGGGCGAACAGCTTTTCCGTACAGATGATATCAATCACGGCTGGGATGGCTACTATCAGGGAAAGCTTCAGCCTGTTGATACCTATGTTTATTACGTTGAAGCGGAAATGTATGATGGTAACATAGAATCCAAAAAGGGAACCATCATGCTGATTCAGTAAGGCGTCATGTTTGTTTAAAAATTTTGATGCCGTGATATATAAAGATTGCAGAAAACCACTGGGGTGAAATCCGGTGGTTTTTGTTGTATTTGACTACATCGCATGCATGTCATAAGTTATGGCGATATCTGAATCAGATAAGAAAAGGCGTTACAATTAACTTTCAGCTCAAAATAAACAGCATTAAGAGTACATGTTTCTGCCTTGCAATAATGCATTGATAAGCCAAATGTCCTGTGGAGGGGAACTTCAGAAAAGCAGTATTATTTAACCCAGTCAAACTCAATCCGGCGGTTGATGACGTGATAATTGTTGCCAAGCAATTTGCCGCGGGAGCCGTAATTTATCAGGGTCTGAAGGTCGTATTTATCAGCAAGTTCCTT
>CAYQMB010000177.1:0-4900 GCA_964418565.1 uncultured Bacteroidales bacterium
TCAGCTATGCCACAACCGGCACTGTTGTTGATTTCCACATCGCTAAGGGTCAGATACACATCGGAGCCTGTATAACCAAGGCCGATGTTGGCCGGACTATCAAACCAATGCCCCATTTTCTCCTGACCGCCATCTGTGATCACAGCATGTTCGATGCTGTTGGCGGTGTTGTTGGTATTGAGGTAAATTCCATTCCATGAGCCCTGACCGCTGCGGCCTCTGATTGTCACCGGTTCAGCGGCAGTACCTTTCACCTCAAATGAAGCGTTGTATTCATCGACCCAGAAACCGTAATTCTGGCCGAAACTTATGTCACATCCTTCCATGATGCGCAGTGCTCCTTCATCCGTTTCACCGACATACACCAGCTCATTGATGTAAAATGGCACGCCCGGATTTTCCCACACATGCACATCCTGGCCGGTGATGTAACCACGCTCATAAATGGAGTTTGAAAACACATATATTTCATCACGGATAGCGCCACCATCGCTTACATTACCGGAATAGGTGCTGCCCTGTCCATCAAGCTGAGCCACCAGGTTTGCAGCAATGTGCAAGGGGTAATTCTGGTTGTTCTCAAATGCGTTTCCGGCAAATCCGGAGATATCCGAACTGTTGTCAATAAACATTCCGTAACCGCTGTTCATTTGAATGGTGGAGTTTTTCAGTTCAAGTTTGCCCTCATCCATGTGAATTGCCGCGGCACTGCCATCTGAATTACCGGCATATTCCACCACACAGTGTTCCATAACATTTCGGATGTCACTGGATTTAATCTGAAGCTGATACCAGGAGCCTTCAGTCTTTAGCTCTCCGGTAAATCGTATGGGCTCTGATTCTGTGCCAATGGCTGAGATGTACCCTTGTGCATCGCCGTAATCCTGGATTTCAAAACCGGCTTCCTGTGCAAATTCAATGGTAACGCCCGGTTCAATAATTAATCCGGCGTTCACTTCTATCATGCACGGAACCACATAATCAACTCCGTCGGAGATGT
Source organism: uncultured Bacteroidales bacterium (assembly GCA_964418565.1). Classification (GTDB taxonomy): domain Bacteria; phylum Bacteroidota; class Bacteroidia; order Bacteroidales; family ML635J-15; genus JAQIBY01. Next base: position 1,001 of record CAYQMB010000177.1, read on the forward strand.
CTGTCAGCGTTTTGTCTTCGTTGATGTCAGAGCAGGACAGCTCAACGGGCTCTGCATCCGGCGAATCCATATCATCTTCTTCTTTTTCACAAGCGCTGAAAAACAGCAATAGTGAAGCAATAAAGCTCATACTTAATACCCGGTAGGTCATTTTATTCATTTTCATAGTTTTAATTTTTTATGAGAACAAAAACATGCCATTAGCATCCTAATATTCAAATACTTAAGCAAGGCTTTGTTCTCTGGTTACCTGTGGGTAACAGGCTGAGTCGTCAGTTGTTTAGAATGATTCTACATTATATGTTAATGAAATGTTAACGGTTCAGTCAATCGGGTTACACAAGGTGAAAGAAGAACCGGTTAGGGTTATGGCTGACAAGTACAGATTTCAATGCGTTTTCCTGCTTACCGAAAACTCAAGATCACCCATGCACAGGAGAATTTGTTGGTGTACCACAGGGTTGGATTTTTAACAAGGCAACCTGTGTAAATTTCACTCGCTGCATGGTATTTCCATCAATTTATTAATTTTGCTTCAACAATTATCATTATGGAAAACACCTACCCTTTCGACATATTAAAACAAGAGCTATCCGGCGAGTTTGCCGATTCTGAAACCTTTCGCCGTTTGTATGCCACTGACGCATCAGCTTACCGCGAAATGCCTGTTGCTGTAGCCTGGCCAAGGCACAAAGAGGATATTATCCGCATCCTGCGCTTTGCCCGTAAACATTCACTTCCGGTTATACCGCGCGCTGCAGGAACTTCACTGGCAGGACAGGTTGTTGGCCATGGCCTGGTTGTGGATGTTTCCCGCCACATGAAAGGCATACTTGAGTACAATCCTGAAGAAAAGTGGATAAAAGTTGAACCCGGCGTTGTCCGCGATGAGCTGAACCTGCACACCAAAGCCGACGGCCTGTTTTTCTCACCCGAAACATCCACATCCAACCGCGCTAACATTGCCGGCATGGTGGGAAACAACTCCTGTGGAGCCCACTCACTGATATACGGTTCTACCCGCGACCACACCCTGGAAGTGGAGGCAATTTTGAGTGACGGCAGTGAGGTTGTGTTCAAAGACCTCAGCAAAGCTGAATTTGAAGCCAAAGCAGCACAAAACACAATGGAAGGCAGCATCTACCGGGAAATTGCACAATTGCTTAGCCATGAAGAAAACCAGGAAGAAATCCGTCAGCAATTCCCGGACCCACGCATTGAACGCCGCAATACCGGCTATGCACTTGACATGCTGATTGATAATCAGGTTTTTGGAGACAACAACAGCCCGCTCAATCTGTCAAAGCTTATGTGCGGCTCTGAAGGAACCCTGGCTTTCATCACATCCATAAAACTCAATCTCACCCCACTACCGCCCAAAGAAAAAGCGCTGGTCTGCGTGCACACCAATAGCCTCGCTGATGCCTTTAAGGCAAACCTCATTGCCCTGAAATACCAGCCCGGCAGCGTGGAACTAATGGACGACCAGGTTCTGGAGCTTAGCAAACGCAACCGTACGCAGGAAAAAAACCGGTTTTTCATCAAGGGGGATCCGGCAGCCATTCTGATTGTTGAATTTGCCGGAGAAACCAAAGAAGAAATAGAGAAGTCCGCCCGCGAAATGGAGGATGAAATGCGCTCCACCGGTTATGGTTATCATTTTCCTCTCATCAGCGGGAATGACATACAGAAAGTCTGGGATCTGAGAAAAGCCGGTCTTGGCATACTTTACAATATGCCCGGCGACACCAAGCCTGCCCCGGTGATTGAAGATACAGCCGTGCATCCGGAAAAGCTCCCTGCCTATATGGAGGACTTCGGGCGTCTGATTGATAAATACCAGCTCAAATGTGTGTATTACGCACACATTGCTACAGGAGAATTGCATCTGCGCCCGCTGCTTAACCTGAAAGATCCAAAGGATGTGGAAATGTTCCACACCATAGCCAAAGCAACCGCCATGCTTGTCAAAAAATACCGTGGTTCACTCAGTGGAGAGCACGGCGATGGCCGTCTGCGTGGTGAATTTATCCCCCTGATGGTTGGTGATGATGTGTATGCCATGTTCAAGCGGGTAAAAGCTGCATTTGACCCTGAGCACCTGTTCAATCCGGGGAAAATTACCGATACTCCCCCCATGAACAGCAGCCTGCGCTACACTCCGGGACAGGAAACACGGCAAATTGATACGGTATTTGATTTTTCTGATGCCGGTGGTGTTTTGCGTGCCGCAGAAAAATGCAATGGCAGTGGCGATTGCCGCAAAACGAGCATGATGGGAGGCACAATGTGTCCGTCTTTCATGGCCACACGAGATGAAAAAGACAGCACCAGGGCTCGTGCTAATATGCTACGGGAAGTTTTAAGCAGCAATCCCAAGGCCAACCCCTTTGACGATGAAAAACTCTACGAGGTTCTGGATCTTTGCCTTGTATGCAAGGCCTGCAAGTCAGAATGCCCCAGCAGTGTAGATGTTGCCAAACTGAAGATGGAGTTCCTGCAGCATTATTATGATGCTCACGGTATACCGCTACGCAGCAGAGCCGTAGGCTATCTGCCGCGTGTACACAAATTAAGCGCAGGAATACCCCGGCTGACAAATTTCTTTCTGAACAACAAATTAAGCGGCAGCCTGATAAAACGCATCATTAAATTTGCGCCACAGCGTACATTTCCGCCTATGTCAAAGCAAAATCTGGGTCAATGGATGAAGCGTTATGTGCAGCACATCAGCCCGGAGCAAAAGCGCGGGAAGCTTTACCTGTTCAAAGATGAGTTTACCAATTTCCTGGATGCGCACACTGGCATTGCTGCCATACAGTTTTTCACACGGCTGGGTTATGAAGTTGTCATACCGGACACCCGGGAATCGGCACGGACATGGCTTAGCAAAGGGCTGTTGCGGACCGCCAAAAAAATTGCCAATCACAACATCAGGCAACTGAAAAGCATCATCAGTGACGATACGCCCCTTGTGGGCATTGAACCATCTGCCATTCTGGGATTTCGTGATGAATACCCTGAGCTTGCAGAGCCGGAATTAAAAGCCGATGCTGAAAGGCTGGCAAGAAACTGCCTGATGTTCGAGGAGTTTGTTGCCCGGGAAGCGGAAGCCGGCCGGATTTCCTCACAAGACTTTTCGGACGAAAAGAAGCATGTAAAATTTCACGGTCATTGTCAGCAAAAAGCGGTAGCCGGAACAGAGGCAACCAAAAACGCCCTGGCACTGCCGGAAAATTTTACCGTTGAAGAAATACCTTCCGGATGTTGCGGTATGGCAGGCAGTTTTGGCTATGAAAAAGAACATTACGATCTGTCCATGAAAATCGGCGAAATGGTATTGTTTCCGGCTGTACGTAATGCTTCACCAGAAACCGTGATTGTAGCAGGCGGCACTTCTTGTCGTTGTCAGATAAAAGATGGTACAGATACCCAAGCCCTCCACCCTGCTGAACTTTTGTTGCATGCATTAAAATAGACTCTGCTCAGTCGGATAATAAAACGGATATTGTGTGTAGTGCTTGCGGCCTGACGGAGGCGTTTATCCTCACCTGTTGTATGCCGTGTATTGAACGGGCACGCCATAGCCGACAAAGGAGGATCCTGAGCGTGCCTGTGAAAACCGGCATACAGCATGCGAGATAAAAGCCGGAGGCAGAACTGCCGCCCCATTATCATCACACAAATGATATTCAAGAGGTTATTTTTCAGATTTCTCAAGCCAGGCATGAGAAAAAGCCTCTGCAATTTTCCGGATGGCAAGCTTCCCTTGTGCTTTTGGTGTGTTTGCAGGCGGTCCCTGAGGGGTATTGTTAACGTCAACCATATAAATACGACCATCTGAGTTGTCACGCAGAACATCCAGCTCACCGTAATCCAGCCCGCTTCGTTCGCAGAATT
>CAYQMB010000178.1:0-4893 GCA_964418565.1 uncultured Bacteroidales bacterium
TTTCCCACATCAGGCTGGAAAGACCCTTGACAGTGAAAATGGATTCAAAAAATCAGATTGCTTTGATACAGAAGCCTTAAATTGCATATTAAATTAAACTAAAAGCTGTTTTTATTTTTTTTTAAAAGCCTGCTTAGTGCTTGATTCTTAATATTCAGGATTAAGGCGTGGCAAATGCATGTGGTGAAAAAATCTTAGTTTTATGCTTTTAATCCTTATATTTGTAAATAACCATTTTAAGTCACAATGAAAAGATTTATTCATTTGTTGGGTATCATTGGTATTGTTAGCTTCTGTCAGGGACAAACCATAAATTTGACATTTACAGGAAACGAAACATGCTCTTACGTTGCTTTTGATAGTGTCAAAATTGAAAACATCAGCCGCAGTTGCGATACTATATTGTATTTTCCTGACACTGTAATGACCTTACAGTTAAATGATATTAAGGATATCACGAAAGACAAAAACATCATTGTTACCCAAAATTATCCAAATCCTTTTACCGAAAAAACCAGGGTAAATATTTATCTTCCGGCTACGGAGAAGCTTAGTTTAGATTTAGTTAGCGGACGCGGATCTGAGGTTGCCCAACACACAGAGATTTTAAACCAGGGGTTACATCAATTTGAAATAACAGGAGAAAATTCAGGGATTTACTTTTTAATTGTAAGAGCAAATGGCTACAGCAAACCAATCAAACTAATTCAGGTAAAAAATGCGCGCTCTGATGACATGAAAATAGAATATTTAGGGATAAAAAGGTTTAATAAATCCCAACTGAACATCAAGAATGAAGAGGCATCATTTTCAGTCAACATTGGTGATGAGCTTTTGATAAGTGGTTTTTATAACAATAAAACCACAACAATCAGCGATACGCCTGAAGAAGACATTATTTATAATCTTGATTTTTCGCATCCTGAATGTCCGGAAACAATAACGGATTTCAGGGATGGCTACACATATCCTGTAAAGAAAATCGGGTGTCAGTGCTGGATAGCAGAAAACCTCCGGTTTTTGCCTGATGTTTCGGACGTTGATGAAGGATCTTCAACTAACTATCATTATTACGTATATGGTAACTATTATACAAGTGTTGCTACAGCGTTGGGACAAGAAAATTTTAATACTTACGGAGTGCTGTATAATTGGAACGCAGCAATGCAAAGTTTGGTTGATAATCAGGGAAGTGTTAAAGGAATTTGTCCCGAAGGATGGAGGTTGCCAAACGACAATGATTGGAAAACACTAGAAAAGCATTTAGGCATGTCCGGGTCTGAACTGGATAATACAGGATACAGAGGGACAAATGAGGGAAGCAAACTTGCCGGTACAATGTTGAATTGGTTTGCAGGCTACCTTACGGCAGACGCTGCATTTGGCACGAGTGGTTTTAATGCCTTACCGGGAGGAGGTAGGTATTTTACCGGCAATTATGATTATTTGGGGGCAAGTGCCATATTTTGGACCTCAACCAAGTATGGAGAAAACAATGCATGGATAAGAAGCCTTCATACACACTATTCTTCTGCTGTTTACAGAGGTACAAGCAATGTGGAAAATGGCTTTTCCGTGAGGTGTATTAAGGCAGATTAAAGGCTACTCTATTTTAATGATTTTTTCAATTGATACATTTTGTTTTTGAGTGATTTTTGTAAAATAAACACCATCGGGCTGGTGAGATAAATCAATTTTGTAATCGGCACCGATAAGAATGTTGTTATTGGAAATCAATTCTCCACGACTGTTATATATTTCAATTTGCACCCTGGTTTCGTTAAAAGAAGCATCCCACTGAATTGTGAAAATTCCCTCAGAAGGGTTAGGAAATATTTCATAATTATTATGAGTATCAGAGATAACACTTGCCGGTTCGGTTTTTATACACCTTATGGAAAGTGCTGCTTGCTTATCTGTTTGATTAGAAATTAATGCTTTTTTATTATATTGAATTCTTCGGGATATTGCATCATCAATATTTTGCGCAGTTGAAGACCAGAAGTTGCCAGAAGAATCATAATAAAACCAGCTGTCGTCAATTGAAGAGTACATTCGGGTATCGTAGGCAGAAAAACCACTTGAATTATTCTTATTTTTAAAAAATCCGGGAGAGCCGGGTAATTCGCATGAATCCCAGTCCGCATCTTCACTTGCAAGTGCCTTGGCTATTTGATTACCATCTTGTGTATAGTTGTAATTGTATTGGTTTTCAATCAGATAGTTTTCTAACTGTAACCATTCGGCATCGCTTGGTAAATGCCAACCATCAGGGCAAATCCCTTGTATTTCGCTTGGATTTTCATTGGATGACATTTGCCCATACATTGCCATATTCCAAGTGTATGAGCCTCCACTTATCCCTTGACAATGGCTTTCCGAGAGACAATGCCTTACAATGCTATCACCGTTAGAATGTCTGCTTACTTTTAGGTTTTCTGCCATCCAGCATTGCTCTCCGATTAAAACAGTATTGTATGTATTGCCGTCTATATCTGTTACAGTTTCGTTACCTGGACATGCCTGGGGCGTGGGGAAAATTCTGTGCTTAAGTTCATTGCCATAATATGTTCTGCCATCAGTATCTGTAATAAAAGCCCTTAGATAATATGTTGTTTCTAAATTTAAGTCTGTGATGTAAAAGTTTGCATTGAGTGATTCAGCTTGTTGAACTATTCCGGTATTGTTCTCAATTGTTGGGTTTTCAAAGTTTGCATAAACAATGCCTGAAACCCCTCCTTCAGGTGATTGCAGATAATTGGAGCTGAAAATAGAAACACCCGTTTCAATTGAGTCCTGATTGATTTCAACAATTGGTTTTGTACGCACACTTGGCCAATTTTTCATGCACCTTACCGACATGCCTGTTTTGGCAAGGTATCTATCTGTTTGGATATCCTTACGTTCATAAGTTATTCGTTTGTAAAAAGGATTTGTTCCCGGGTCACCTGTCCAGAAATATGCATCTTTATTGTCATGTGCACTTATGTCTGAAACAACCCAGCCAGCTGGTACTGCATTAAAACCAGTTTCACCGAAATCTTCGTCATCAGTTAATTCTCCTCCGGGGTACCAATGTTCGCCTGAGCCCGCCAATTTACTTCCTCCATTGTAACCGAACCATCCTGTTACAATAGCAAAGAATGGGTCATAATACCCCACCTCTTCCTCCAAAACAATCCATTCCCATAGTGTTGGGACATGCCAGCCGGGAGGACAAAGGCCTTTGTCGTTTCGTACTGCATGGTGATTATACAATGCCCCATAAATCGCTTTATTCTGTATGTGGTTTCCTGCCCAGATAAAAGCGCCATCTTCATTGGGGCTCCAGTCTTCAAACATAAAATTAACGATACAACTTGCCTCATAAATATCTGATCCATCCTGATATTTGGTGGTTTTTAAATTTTCTGCCATCCAGCATTGACTATTGAATGATATTGTATTGTAAACATTCCCATCAGCATCATTAACGGTAGATTCTCCACAAACAAAATCATCCTGCTGGGCTGTAAATGATAAAATATCTCCATAAGATGTTCCGACATCATTTGTGGCGTATGCCCTAACAAAATATGTCGTTCCTTCAGTTAATTCGCTAATGCTACTGTAAAAAGTGCCTATGCCTGTTCCATCATTGGTCATTCCCAGATTGTTTTGAATGTCCGGATTTTCACTGTTGTCCCAAACAACTCCTTTTGCAGTGACGGGCGCAGATCCTTCTTCATAGACTTTTGCTATTGCTTCGGCGGTATTGTCAGTAATGTTAAATACAGTAATTGTTGAAACAAGTGGTTTTTTCGGCTCCAATACATGGACTTTCACATCGTCAAAATACCATCTATGTGTGTTATTGCTTCCATAATCGTCTCTTTTAAAGGCAATTTTAATTATCTCACCAGCGTATTGGTCAAGATTAAGACTTGTTTTGCTCCATTCATTATCCACACTGCCCGGTTCCCATAGCTCTGTAAAATTTTGGCCGTTATCTGTAGAAATAAGCACCCTGTTTTTGGTATTTCCATACAATGATGGACAAGTATTCATCGACATAAATGAAAGAACAATGGTTGAGTCAGGATTTTCCGGGAGTTGAATTTGGGGAGAGATAAGATGCGCATCTCCATTGCAACCAAGGTTAGCAAAGCATTCGTAATTCGCTGATTTGTTGCCATTGGGAGTGTAGTTTCTGCTGTCTGTAATTTCCCAATTGCCTTCGGCAACATTGCCTGTCCAACAAAAATGGGTTTCACCTTCAAAGTCTTCTTCGTAGGGTATTTCAAGAATCCCGCAATTGGGTGGTTTAATAGCTCCAATAAAAATATCTGGGTGGTAAAAATAAGAATTACCTGTGTATAATCTGTAATAACCATTATTACCCCCACTCCATCCGTAATTAAAATGAAAATAATAATCATTTATTTCTGTGTTGTATTGATAACCGTCCAGCACAAGAGCATGGCCAACACCCACTGGAGGGCTTCCAGCATAAAACAATGGTCTGGATTCATCTAATTCCTTTATAATTTCTGAATAATCATGATCAATGTTAAGAATATGAACCCATACTGAATAATTGAAAAAATTTCTCAATGATTCGGGAATTAAATAAGGATACCCTCCTGATTCAGATGGGCCATATTGCATATTAACAGACACCCCAACATGATACATTAATTGTGCGATATCATCGGTTGGGCTGTTGTCCGGCATATTATCCCAATCATAATTCGTTTCCCCAAAATTGGCTGACAATTCTCCGTAAGTACTATGGTTGTATGAGTATTCACCGGTTCCTTGTTCCGGGAAATTCCAGTATTTCAGTATTTGTGCCTTGGCAACTGCCACGCAACCTGCATAAGCTCTGCCACAGGGGCCCATAGAATCTTCAGG
>CAYQMB010000179.1:0-4857 GCA_964418565.1 uncultured Bacteroidales bacterium
GATGCCGGTTACCTGACCGAAGGCTTTGACGGTAACTGGAGTAGCCTCACTGGTACACCTCCTGTTATCAGCACCTTTGCTAATGATGCTGGCTATATTGATGCCGAATCAGATCCGTCATGGACTGGTGCTGCTGATACCGCTGCCGGCATATGGCGTTACGGATCCGTTGGTATCGGTACTTCTCCATCTATCTATGATGATTACAAACTGCACATTAAGAACAATACTGAAGATGAACAAACCCTGGTATATGTATACCGGTCTTATGATAACTACGGGCCAGATAAAAAAAATATCTATGCACGTCGGAACGGGACATTCGGCGAAATCAATGGTGGTGACGGTTATGGAAATTACGATACCGATGTCGCAATTAGTGGTTATTCCTATTATGGCAATAATTACACCTTTGGTGTGCACGGTGCCAACTACAATGACTATGACCGTTGTGGTGGAGTGATTGGATCAAATTACTCTGGAACCTACTGGGGATCTCTTGGCTATACAAACTCTGGTGGCACTAACTACGGTGGATATTTTACGAGTTCAACAACAGGTGTCGGCTTTAACAGCACAGGCGCTATGGCTGCAGGCATAGGCTACGGAGGTTATGGCGATATGCTCGGATCATGGTCGCGCGGCGAAGTAGCCGGACAAATTGTGACCGGTGAGCTCTTCTCCTCTTACAACCTCGGGAATACCTACACCTCCGGAACACAGGTTGAGCTTGTAAACACAGGTACGGAAAAAACAGCAGCCTACTCTGTGACAAGCCGCGAAATGACGGTTTACGATAAAGGCTTTGCCTCACTGTCAGGAAATGAGGTTGAGGTTAGTTTCGACCGTACTTACAGTAAGCTGTTGGCTGATGAACGACCCGTGGTTACCATCACACCAGTTGGACAATCGGGAAACATCTACATCAAATCCATTACCACAGAGGGTTTCGTTGTGGCTTCGGATGCACCTCAAAATATCGAGTTTTCATGGATCGCCGTTGGCAAACGTGTTGATAGCGAACAGGCACAGCAGGTACCCGAAAACCTGAAATCCAATGAATTTGATCAAAACCTTCGTGAAAGTTTGTTCAACGATGGCATAAAATCCCGCGATGCACGCTCAATGTGGTGGGATGGAAACCGGTTCCGTTTTGGCAACAAAATGCCGGACGTGTTTAAACCACAGGGACCCAAAGAAAAACCCGAAAGAGACTGATTGAAATTAACCAGCTTTTTTATTGATGATTAAATTCTGGTTTTGGTTAATAATAACATGTTTACCTGCCCTGTATGCCACGGGGCAGGTAAACTCTTTTAACCCTCAGGATGATGCTGATATCCTTAACCGGTTAAAACAACACGTGTACACACTGGCCGCTGACAGCATGAATGGCCGCCCGGAAGGTAGCGTTTATGAGGCAAAAGCCGGTCGTACCGTGTTTTAGGCTTATATGAACTGGGTTAAAAAATACCCGCCCCGCTTCAAAATCCAGTACCAAAACACCCATGACAACATTAGGATAAACCATCTGCTTTTTCTATCTTAGTATGATGAATAAATAAGTTTTCTCTACCGGAAAAATCCGGAAAAAGCAGCGCCTATGTCAATAAAAATCCTGTCAGCAGCGGACATGCACCTGGGAAGAACATCTTCTTTGCCCGGAAACAATCCACGCCCTTCCGTAAGGGAAGGCTTGTCGAATCTGGTTCGTTATGCCACAGAAAATGAGGTCGATGTGCTATGCTTCTCCGGAGATATTGTGGATAATTACAACAATTTCTGGGAAGCCAGGGGACCTTTACAAACAGCTTTTGATGAGTTTAAACATGCCGGTATTGAAGTTTTTATGGTGGCTGGAAATCACGACTTTAATGTGCTGGCCTCCATGGTGCAGGAAAACAGAAATCAGCATGTGCACCTTTTAGGTAAAAATGCCCGGTGGGAAGTACAAACCTTTACCAAAGGACAGGAGAGTATTCAGTTCGTGGGTTGGTCATTTAATCAAAAACACATCAGTCATGATCCGCTTGCAGACTTTGATGATCGGATGTTAAAGCCTGATATACCATCTGTGGGACTATTACATTGTGAAACCGATTCCCCGGAATCAAAATACGCACCGGTAAATACAGATCACTTGATAAAAACAGGCTTAAATGCATGGTTGCTGGGGCACATACATAAACCAAATGTTATTCGGGAACATGAGCCTTTTATTGCTTACCCGGGTTCCACTCAGGCTTTGAGTGCAGGCGAGGAAGGGATACATGGTGCTTTATTGTTATCCATTGAGCAAGATGGCAGCCTTGAAAACCGGAAAATTCCGCTTTCACCTGTCCGGTATGAAACCATTACAGTAGAAATTAAACCACATACTAACCAGGATGCTTTCAGAATGGCCGTTGCAGATGTCATTGATGAAAAATCCCCGAAATTACTCGATGAGTCCGATCAACCCGAATACCTGATTTATGATTTGCAACTTACAGGCGAACATGAAAATCCCTTGCAGGCAGAGGCCTGGGCGCAAGAACTTGCAGATGCACCTCCACTCAGGCCGGCCGGTTATCCGCAAAGCAATTACATGATCCGAAAGCTTAGAAATCATATTGCCCAGGCTCTTATTAATCTGGAAAAGCTTGCTCAGGAGCCTTCCCCGGCCGGCGAACTGGCAAAAAGCATCATCGCACTGCAAAACGGCAAGTCTACGGAGTTTCTCGATAAGCTACGTCTCGGCTGGAAAGAAAAACAGCGCCAGTTACAAAACGCAGGTGCCTTTCACCCTGTATTCAGAAATGAAGACCTGGATATGTCCGGTGAAAAAGAACGTGCCGATGATTACCTTATGAAAACATGTAAAACCTTGCTTGAAAACATCACAAACCAAATGCAAAATGCCTGAATCCATGAATAAATCACCTCTCATTATAAACGATCTGTTTATCAACAAGATGCCTGGTTTTCGTAAAGGGCTGAAGGCATATGAAAATTTATCGCCCGGCATTAATCTGATATACGGACCCAATGCATCCGGAAAATCATCCACGGCACGCATGATTAAAAACATCATCTGGCCTGAAAATACCATTGGGTATGATGCCGATGCACGCCTAAAAACTGGTGATGATCAGTGGCACATCAGCATTGATGCATCACGGATTCTGCGTGAACGCAACGGCCAACCTGCAAGTTTCGGGGGAATACCGGCAGCCGATACAAGAAACCGGTACATGCTGTCACTGCATGAGCTTATCATGGCGGATGATAAAGATATGGCTGAATTCATCCTGCGCGAAAGCAGCGGTGGTTACGATCTGGATGCAGCGGCAGATGAGCTTGAGTATAAGGAAACCATCCCGGCAAAAAGCAAAAATGAATATAAGGCGTACAATGAGGCTGAAGAAAATTACAAAAAAGCCCTGGAATCGCAGAAGGCGCTTAGTAAAGAAGAAGAAAAGCTTGAACAGCTTGAGACTCAAAAGCAAGAGGCTGAAAAAGCTGACAGATTAAAACACCTCTATGAAATCAGACTCGATTACCTGCAAAAGCAAAAAGCACTGAATGATGCCAGATCCCGCCTGGAAAACTTTCCCGTTGCTTTTGAAAAGCTTTCGGGAAATGAAGCCGATCGCCTGGAAAGCCTCCGGAAAGAAACGCATGATCTGGAAGCAGGCATGCGTGAGGATGAAAAAACCATCAGGCAAACGGAGGATGAGCTGACTAAACTGGAGTTGCCTGAAAATGGGGTTGATGATAAGGTGCTGGAAGAGTTGAAAATAAGGCAGCGGGAGCTGAATGACGAAGAAAACCAGCGCAGGCAACGGATGGAAAAACGGGAAACCGCCGCAATCCGTGCAGAAAAAGCCCTGCTTGCCATTGATCCCGATGCTGATGTCAGCCGGTGGAACGGAATCAGGCTTGAATCTGTAAACAACCTGCAGCAGTTTCTTACAAACGCCTACAATCGGCTGTATCAGGTGAGCAAATTGCAGCAGGATATCGCACAGATTCAGAAAGAGCTGGAACAAAAGCCCCGGGCTGATGCTTCCGATATCAAACTTGCCATTCAGATACTTTCAGGCTGGATGAAATCAGAAAACAGCCCCGGTGTGTCACGAAAACGGCTGAAAACCCTTGCATTAACGGCTATCCTGACAGCTGTTCTTGTTTTTGCAATTGGGCTTCTGTCCCCCCTCGCTGCAGGCATTCCACTCATTATCGGTTTGTTTGCCATGGTGTGGATTGGCTTTTTTCAGTATTCCCGCAAAACTCAGGATGCACACACCTGGGAACAGAACATGCAGCAAATTGCAGTCTCCGGCCCGGAAAGCTGGACGCCCGAAGCCGTAAGCGAACGCCTTGATCAGTTAAATACCGACCTTGAAGAAGCAAAACACAGCGAACAGCTACACAATCGTGAGAAAGATATTGAATATCAGCTTAAAGATGCTGAAAACAAACTTGATACAATCCGTGAACAGTACAAAAGCCTGAAAAAAAATGTAGAAGTCCTGCCGCAATGGAATGAGGAGCAAAGAGACAATTATGCCGGTATCACATGGCTGATAACAAACCTACAGCAATGGCAGGAAGCACATGCTTCTCAAAGTGAAGCAGAACAACAGCTGAAAACCATTGGTGAAAACATTGATAAGCTCCTGAAGCATATTAACACACATTTGAAACAACATGGTGTAACCCCTGTTAATGATTCTGCCGAAGCTGCTGCAGCAGTGCAACGTCTTGATGCCAGAGAACACAAGCGCCGGGAGGTTTATACCCGTCAGACACATGCCCGTGAAAACTTGAAGGACAAACAGGATCGCTTCGATAAAATAAGACAGGAGGAAACTG
>CAYQMB010000180.1:0-4842 GCA_964418565.1 uncultured Bacteroidales bacterium
ACCAACGCAAACAATTTGTTGTAAAACGCTAAGTCTCTTATTTCACCATACTCAATATGCCATCCGCTGCCCAGCGGGTGGCATTTTGGTTTGTACAACCCGATAAACATTGTGACTTGTTTAAAACCTGTTTATTAAAGCATGCAATTCAATTGCAGATTGTGTTATTTTTTGGTTAATTTCGAATAAAGGAAATGACGTTTCAAATTTTCCAGTAAATTTGCAGCGTAATGGTTTAGTAAGAACCTTGTAAATTTTGAGGTATGGCTTTTTTGAGAGTAGGTATGAGTCTGATAATGAGCGTGGTATTTGTTGCTTTTGCCAGCGCCCAGGACTACAAATTGCACGGTAAAATCACCGATTCACAAAGCGGGGAAGCCTTGTTTGGCGCCAATGTAATGCTTGACGATGGCAGTGGTGCAGTTGCGGATATGGACGGCGAGTATGAAATACCGGTTGAGCCGGGTTCATACAAAGTGACAGTATCCTTTGTCGGGTATGAAACTGAAAAAATGGATGTCACCATTGAGGATGAGGACGAGGAACTCAATGTTGAGCTCAAAAGTGAAATCCTTGATGAAGTTACCGTCGTAGCGGATATCGCAAAATTCAGGGAAACACCCGTGGCTTTTTCATCCATAAAACCTGAAAAAATAGAAGAAGACCTCGGTCAGCAGGATATTCCCATGCTGCTCAACAATACACCCGGAGCTTATGCCACACAAATGGGTGGTGGTGATGGCGATGCACGTATTACCATTCGTGGTTTCAGCCAACGCAACATTGCCATTATGATTGATGGTGTGCCGGTAAACGATATGGAAAACGGCTGGGTGTACTGGTCAAACTGGTTTGGCCTTGATAACGTTACAAAAAACATTCAGGTGCAACGTGGTCTGGCGGCATCCAAACTGGCTCTGCCATCGGTTGGCGGTACCATGAACATCATCACCGAAGGCATTGAAAACAATCAATCTGCATCCATTGAACAGGAGTTTGGTTCTGACAACTACCTGAGAACCTCTTTTGGCTACAACTCCGGCGATATGGGCAATGGCTGGGGTTTTACGGCTGCAGGTTCGTACAAGCGCCGCGACGGATGGGTGGATGAAACATGGTCAAAAGCATGGTTCTACTACGCCAAAGTGCAAAAACGCACCGATAATCACATCATCAGCCTTTCTGCTATGGGAGCGCCGCAAAGCCATGCACAGCGTAAATACAAGCAGGAAATTGCACGCTACTCCATGGATTATGCCAATCAAATTGGGATTGATACAAGCATTTATTATGAAAATACCGATGATCCCAACCTCGATCATGGCTTGCGTTACAATCCCTTTTGGGGGTATGTTAACCGCTGGACAACCACCGAAAGCGGAGATACCATTTACCCCGGCGAGGAAAAAATTCACGAGAAAGTAAATTCCTACCACAAACCCATGTTTACCCTGCGCGATTTCTGGACACTCAACGATGATATGTTCATCTCAAACATTGCATACCTCTCCATCGGACGTGGTGGTGGCACAGGTATGGATTCTCAGTCAGGTGTGAAATACGACAAAACCGGCCAGATTGATTTCCAGTCCATTTATAACAACAACCGCATCACCGACTGGTCTCAGTATATTGATGGCTTTCCCGAGGGATATAAAGCAAACAATTTCCTGCGAAGTTCCAACAACGAACACTTCTGGTACGGTCTGATATCTTCATTCAACTGGGATATAAATGAAAAAATAGAATTTTCCGGCGGTGTTGACCTGCGGAGCTATCGTGGTATGCACTACCAGGAAGTTACCGATTTGCTGGGAGGTAGTTATGCCATCAGCACCACCAACCAGACAACAGATAATAAATTCAGAGAAGAAGGCGATATTGTTTCCTATCACAACGACGGACTTGTGAACTGGGGTGGCGCGTTTGCACAGCTAAAATACAACGACGGAAACCTGTCTTCGTTTTTGAATGTTACCGGCTCGTATTCAGGCTATAAACGTATTGACTATTTTAAAAAGAAAGACCTTGTGTTCGAAGATACCATCATGCGACAGGCTGTAGGTTATGAATTTGGTACTATTGGTGATATTTACGGCGTGCCGGATACAGTGTATTACGAAGGTGAGGCCTATACCGCTGAATCCGAAGAGGCACGGTATGCCGAAACCGACTGGTACTGGGTGCCCGGATACACCGCTAAAGGTGGTGTTAATTACAACCTGAATGAGCATTTTAACGTGTTTACCAACCTGGGGTATATGTACAACGCCCCACGGTTTAATAACATTTACGATTACGACAACCGTCTGTTTGAAGAAATTAAAAACGAGAAAGTAAAAGCACTGGAGCTTGGAACAGCCTACTTTAGTAAAAATTTCAGCGCCAAACTGAACGGCTATTATACGGTCTGGGAAAACAAACCTTCCAGAGGTTTTTCCTATCCTTACCGCGATCCCATTACCGATATGGAAGTTATTCTCTATGTTAACATCAACGGTATGGATGCCGTGCATAAAGGGGCCGAATTCGATTTTATTTACAAATTCAATGACTGGATAGAATTGCAGGGTCTTGTATCTGTTGGCGACTGGCGCTGGGCTTCAGAAGATTCGGTGAAGGTGTACGATCCGGATCAGCAATTTGTCAAAACCATTTACTTTGATGCCGATAATTTGCTCGTTGGCAATTCAGCGCAAACACAATACGCCGGAAATATCCGTATCGAGCCGATCGAAAACCTTTACTTTAAAGCATCCTACCGGTATTTTGCACGCCACTATGCTGATTTTAACCCGCTGGACCTCGATCCCACAGAAAACCCGGAAAATTTTGATGAGGAAGGTAATCCTTTGCAGTCATGGCGCGTGCCAAATTACGCATTGCTTGATTTGCATGCCGGTTACGGAATAAAAATCGGAAACTTGCGGTACGATCTCAGACTTGGTGTTTACAACCTGTTGAACGAAGTGTATATTTCCGATGCAACAAACAACGATACATACAACCAGTACCAGTACTCTGATTTTGATGCCAAATCGGCATCTGTGTTCATGGGTCTGGGCCGAAGATTTAATGTCTCATTTAAAGTAACATTTTAATAATCAATAAAAACAAACAAGCTTATGAAAAAGATTTTACTTAGTTTAGTTGTCCTGTTTGCCGGCATTTCACTTTCCGCGCAAACTGTGACCATCAGCGAAATTCAGGGTCAGGCCGATGCGTCTCCCTACCAAAGTCAGATTGTTACCACAAGCGGTATTGTTACAGCTCACATCCGCGATTACGGGTTCTTCCTTCAGGATGGCGAAGGTGGCTGGAATGGCATTTATGTGTATCATGGCGATTCTGCTGTTGTTAATGGCCTGAACAGAGGTGATGAACTTGAAATTACCGCTATGGTAGATGAGTATTATGGTAAAACCGAATTGGTTGATGTTGCCAGTATGACTGTTCTGTCAACCGGCAATCCCTTACCAGGACCAATGGCTGTGAGCACTGCAGACATCAACAACGATGAGCAGTACGAAGGTGTTTACGTCAGAGTAACCGATGCTGTTGTTACCGATACAACACTGGGTTATGGTGAAATTATGATCGACGATGGTTCTGATACCTGCCGCGTGGATGATAAACTCTGGAGCTTTTGGTTCGATGTCACGCCAATTCCCGATTCCGCTTACAACATTACCGGCATTGTCGATTTTTCCTATGCAACCTTCAAACTGTTGCCCCGTGATGAAGATGATTTTGTTTCAGCTTCAACAGGCATTGCTGATAACGAGCGTTTCGCACTGGAAATTTATCCCAATCCCGTAAGCAATGGTAAAATCAACCTGACATCTGAAAAAATGATCGAAAGCGTTGAGTTGTACAATATGGTTGGTCAGTCTGTATTTAACCAGAACAATATTGGCCGTTTTAGCCATGTTGTGAAAGCTGAAGGACTGAGAAACGGCGTTTATATTCTGAAACTTTCCACCACGGACGGTGCGCAGGCTACACGCCGCATCATGATCGACTAAATAAACGGAGAGAATACCTCATTTGATAAGGCTTTTGGCATGATTTTATGCAGCATAGCAATGCAAAAATTCATGCCAAAAGCTTTTTCTTATTTCACCGCATTCTGTTACCCCGGGTTGAACCCCCTTGCTATCCTTTTTATGGCTGCAGTTGACGGATTATCCAGCCGTTGCCCTCAGGCCTGTATTCAAACCGTTGATGCAGACGTGATGGTTGTCCCTGCCAGAACTCCCAGCGATGCGGGCGGATGATAAAGCCACCCCAGTTGGACGGTCGGGGTACTTGTTTTCCGGCAAATGTTGTTTCAGCAAGCTTAAAAATATTCTCAAGCTCTTTCGGATTGTCGAGTGGCTGGCTTTGAGCTGATGCATGGGCCGCCAGTTGCGAATCACGGGGTCTGCCGGCAAAATACGCATCCGACATGCTGTCCGGTGCCTTACTGGCACAACCTTCTATACGAACCTGACGTTCGTGTGATGGCCAGAAAAACAACAGACTGACCCGCTTGTTATCCGCTATCTCCAGGCCTTTATTGCTTTGATAGTTCGTGTAAAACACCAGGCCTTCCGGTACGATGTCGCGTAAAAGAACAATGCGGCTGTGTGGTTGCATCTCAGAGTCAGAGGTGGATAATACCATGGCGTTGTAATCGGGTAGCTTGTCGTTTTCAGCTTCCGAAAGCCACAGTTTAAACTGCTCTGCCGGTTCGTCTGCCAGCTCTGTTTTATCAAGCTGATAACGATTATATTCACGGCGTTTGTTTTTCAGGTTTTCTGTGCTCATTACAGCTTATTAAACAATCATACAGCTATCGGG
>CAYQMB010000181.1:0-3139 GCA_964418565.1 uncultured Bacteroidales bacterium
ACACCGACGCTTTTTCAGAACCGGCCTTTTTAGCTTTACGAAAGTTTTGAACTTTCGTAAAGCTCAGCCGGTTTTGAAAAAGCGATACGCCCAGATCATCATACGACCAAAAAAAACCACTAAATTTTAGTAAATTCAGGTATAAATGCTATTTTTGTTAATCAAATAACCAAAGCATAAGAACATGGCAAATATTGCAACGACATTTTTAGGTCTGGACTTACCATCACCTGTTATAGCAAGCAGCTCAGGCTTAACTCAAAGCGTGGAGAACCTGAAAAAAGCTGAAGAAAACGGTGCCGGCGCTGTCATTCTGAAATCTCTGTTTGAGGAGCAAATCAATTTTGAAGCAGGGCACATGCTCTCGCAAAGCAAAGATTACCCGGAAGCTGAGGATTATATCCGCAATTACGCCAAGCACAACTCAGTGGATGAATACATCCGGCTTATCCGTAAAGCTAAGGAAGCCATTGACATTCCGGTTATTGCCAGCATCAACTGTGTATCAGCCCGTGACTGGACAGGTTTTGCCAGTCGCATTGAGGAAGCCGGCGCTGATGCCCTGGAGCTCAACATTAACATCATTCCGGACAACGGCGATACTGAAAGCCTCACATACGAAAGTAAATATTATGAGATTGCAGAAGCCGTTCTCAAGAAAGTCAATATTCCGTTGATCATCAAAATCGGACCGCATTTCACCAACCTGCTGCGGATGGTGAAACAACTGCAGTTCCGCGGCGTAAAAGCCGTAACACTCTTCAACCGTTTTTATGAGCCAGATATCAATATCGACAAAATGGAAATGGTATCGGCCTCAGTATTCAGCCGCGATACAGACATTCGCCACTCCCTGCGTTGGGTAGGTATGGTAAGCGGTAATTTGAAACGCATTGAAGTATCGGCTTCTACCGGTATACACGACGGTGGCGCCGCCATTAAACAACTGCTGGCTGGTGCACAAACCACACAAGTATGTTCTGTTTTGTATCGCAATGGGTTTTCTGCCATCAGCGAAATCAATAATGAGATTGAAGAATGGATGGAAGAACATGATTTTAAAAGCATTGAAGATTTCAGAGGTAAGATGTCGTATAAAAATATTGACAACCCGCAAATGTATGAGCGGTCACAGTTTATGAAATATTTTTCAAGTGTGGAATAGTTCAGTTTTCATAATAATTTGTTTTATATTACTAAACAGAGTCGCTTTTTAGCGGCTCTGTTTTTTTTTGCGCAACACGACAGCAACCTGTCCAACCTGTCAGGTCCGCATGACTCAAAGGTATATTCAAAAACAAACCTATTCCTTCGATGCATGGAGACCTGACAGGTTTTCCAGGCGGGCTTGTTGGTTTTTTGAGAGCCACTGGCTGCAGCATTCATACAGGGTGATTGGGTACTGACGTTGTCATGAGCAGTACGCAAAATCGGGGTTGCTTTTATGTCCCGTTAGGGACAAGATGTTGGTAAGCCCGGACAAGGAATGCAGTCCGGGTGTATGGCAACGTACTCACAAGCTTTTGGCATGAATTTTTGCATTGCTTCGCCGCATAAAATCATGCCAAAAGCGATTTCTCTGAGCACATCCTTTTTTACCGACATATTGTCCCTAACGGGACAAGCAAAATCAGGCGGGCTTGTTGGTTATGAACCTGTCCAACCTCGCATGTTTGTTACGGCAGAAAAATATTTTGTATCTTCGGAAAAGAAAAACCAGACCATATGAAACATGCTATTCTGATCCTGATGTTTGCTTCTGTTGCCAGCGGACTTTTTGCGCAACCCATGTCACCAGATGAAGTATACATCCCCATGCGCGACGGAGACAGCCTGGCTGCCGATCTTTATATCCCGCAAACGGAAATGCAGCGACCTACCATCCTGGTGCAAACACCGTACAACAAATTTTTCTTTCGATACAACCTCCCCGTCGGTTTTGGTACCAATCCCGATACCCTGCCATATAACTTTGTCGTTATGGACTGGCGTGGGTTTTATGCTTCATCCGATGCTGCCGGCGGAGAATCAACCCGCGGAGAAGACGGCTACGATGCCATTGAGTGGATTACCCAACAAAGCTGGTCTGACGGCAGCGTGGGAACCTGGGGCGCGTCAGCGCTGGGAAAAGTTCAGTTTATGACGGCTGAAGAACACCACCCGGCACATGTCTGCGCCGTGCCCATGGTGGCCAGTCCGGAATACAACTACCAGATGTACTACCCCAACGGCGTTTACCGCGAAGAATACGTGGAGCAACTCGACGGCCTTGGTTTTGGTATGTCGCTATGGCTGGAAGCGCATCCGTATCACGACTTTTTGTGGACCTATGTGGAAGATTCCACCTGGGCACCGGGGGAAATTTCCATTCCCACGCTGATGATTGGCGGCTGGTACGATCACGCCACCGAATGGGTACTAAAATATTTTGACGGCATGCGCACACAGTCTGTCGACAGCATTGCAAACCAGCACAAGCTGATGATGGGGCCCTGGGCACACGGATCACCCGGACAACAAGCCCTGGGCAGCCTGAGCCAGGGAACGCTGGAGTTCCCGGAAGCCGAAGGAGCAAGCGATGCATACGCTCAGGCCTTTTTTGATTATCACCTGCTCCATGCATACAATGGCTGGCCATACAATCCGGCTGTCAGGTATTTCCAGATGGGTGAAAACCAGTGGTACGATTCGGAAAGCTGGCCTCCGCCTTCTGATTTTTTTACCGATCATATTTTGTACCTGCAGGCCGATGGCAGTCTGAGTCAAAACATACCGGCTGCCGGTGATTCCTGCAGCAGTTATCAGTACGATCCGCGAGATCCCTCTCCCACCATTGGCGGTCCAACGCTGCATGCTGATCTCCTGCAGGGACCATACGATCAGGCACCGGTGGTGGAAGCCCGTGATGACATAATCATCTTTGAAACCGGTGTTCTGGAGCAGCCCATAAAAATGGCCGGACAGGCAGAAGTAAACCTGTACGTCAGCTCCAACCGCACAGACACAGATGTTGCAGTACGCCTAACCAATGTGTATCCCGACGGCCGCAGCATGCTCCTGGCAGATGGCATTTACCGCATGCGCTTCCGCAATGGTTTCAGCACAAGCGACACCAGCCTAATCACACCCGGCGAAATCT
>CAYQMB010000181.1:3239-4825 GCA_964418565.1 uncultured Bacteroidales bacterium
TTCCGCAATGGTTTCAGCACAAGCGACACCAGCCTAATCACACCCGGCGAAATCTACCCGCTCACCATCACCCTGCCCGATGTAGCGCAGACATTCCCGGCCGGCCATCGCATTCGTCTTGATATCACCTCCTCCAATTACCCGCGCTTTCACCGCAATATCAACAATGGCGGTCCGCTTTACGAGCCGGGCGATACCCTGACAGCCATGAACCGGATATATCACAATGCGGATTATCCTTCCCTCCTGCGAATACCAGTCAACAGCAGTGTGGGGAAACCCTCTCAGAAGGCACAGGGATTAAACCTGTATCCCAACCCTTTGGGTAAAACACAGAAACTGCATATTGAAGGACTGTCAGACAACACCATACGGGTGTACAACCTCTGCGGCAGACTGATAAAAACACTACAGACAGAACACAGGAACCAATCCATACAACACAACTTACCCCGCGGCATGTACATCATCAAAAGCGGCAACGCTTCCCAAAAACTGATGGTACGGTAAGGGTAAGCGGCTTTTTGTTACAGAGAAACGGGGTGACGGAGTGATTGAACACAACAGGCATGCGATTATTGCATGCCGTCAAGCTGCAACAATCCAATACATGATTATCGTAATAATACATGCCTTGCATTTTAAGGGGAAAACGGTGGCGGAAAATTTCCTTCCGGAGATAAAATCCGGAAGAAAAATGGCATAAAAACAGTCATATTCCACGCCGAAGTTGACTAAACTCTGACAATTTGTGTCAATTTTAACGCTTAATCTATGGATATCGCGTTCTGCATAAGCTATATTTCAAAGCATTATAGACAAAACAGATTTAATAACACAGAAAAATGTTTTTTTTCAAAAATTCGTTTTTCAGAATCATTTTTTTTAGGCATATTTACACTTTAAAATCGATACGCTAATATACCATTTTTACAATATGGCAGTATAAAAACACAAGAGGCGAGATGAATAATAAAGGGGAGAAAACATCATGGTTTGTCATATATACGCGCTTTAAAGCGGAGAAGAAACTCTGTAAACAGCTTGATGATGATGGATACACCTGTTTTTTACCTCTGTACACCACCACCCGTCGCTGGAGCGACAGGATAAAAAACATAAGCACGCCCCTGCTGCCGGGTATGTTGTTTGTAAAAACTACCGTTTCAGAAGCCCATAGGCTCCCCAAACATCCACTGGCACGCTTTGTACTCAGGGAACACGGCAAACCGGCGGTGGTACACGATTATGAAATCAAAAATCTGGATATTATAGCCCGTGAATTCGATGGATGCAATGTTCGCGTTTCGCAGGCAACACATTATAAACCCGGCGATTATGTGCGGGTAAAACGAGGGAATTTTAAAGGCCTTGAAGGTCATTTAACAGAAATAAAAGGGCGATACCGTTTGCTGGTACAACTCAGCAAAGCCAATGTGGCATTTTCCATCAACCTGCCCGCCTCGCAGGTGGAAAAAATCGCTCCGAAAAAGGCATTGCAAGTGTCATAGACACACCGCTGTAAATTCCTGAATTTCTGGTTGTAAGCATATTGAGATGTGACTTACAGTGGCGAAGCCGTGTTT
>CAYQMB010000182.1:0-4782 GCA_964418565.1 uncultured Bacteroidales bacterium
GAATGAAAGTTTGCTTGAGGATGAAGGAAGTCTTTTTCCGAAATACTCCAGCCAGGCGGGAATAAAAATCATGCCTGAAGGCAGTCAGTTGAGCTTCACTCCCAACCTTATCGGAACATCACAAAACGGCATTTACGAACTTGCCAGTGGTATGTATGTTGATTACGACATTAACGATGATTTCAAAGCACGCATTGGCGCATGGTACAGAGCCCAAAACAGCCTTGCTTTCGTCGCAGGTTTTGAATATGCCCACATTTACCTGGGATATAGCTATGATCTGCCTTCCGGCGGAATCAGCAATCTCGCTGTCGGAGCAAACACACATGAAATAAGCCTGTCGTACTATTTCAACTCAGAAGCCAAAAGTCGTAAAATGTTTTAAAACCCATTGCATATGAACTTTATAAGATATTTAATTGTAATCATACCTGTTTTCCTCCTGAGCATCCTGCCGGGAAGGGCACAACTGAATATTCAGGATGCCCTTACTGATGCAGAACTTGTCCAGCAGGTTCTTCTGGGCGACGGAGTGCAGGTATATAACATCTCCTCCACCGGAGCCAATCAGGCAATCGGGTCGTTTACGACTGTGCCTGCAGGTGTTCCGGAGATACCTATGGATGGTGGTGTTATCATGTCAACCGGTGACATTTTCGATGCTACCGGACCAAATACTTCCGGTGGAACATCTACCAGTAACGGAGAACCCGGAGACACCGATATCGAAAACATTATTGGGATCGGCACAAACGATGCCGCTGTAATTGAATTTGATTTTAAATCACCTGCCGATACGGTACGTTTTAATTACCTCTTTGCTTCCGAAGAATACCGGGAGTATGTATGTGACTTTAACGATGCGTTTGCATTTCTGTTGACCGGGCCCGACCCATCAGGCGGCAATTATACCAACTATAATATTGCCCTTGTACCGGGAACCAGCACAGAGGTTGCCATTGCTACCGTTAACAATGGTGACTCCAACAGCACCTGTCCCGAAGAAAACAGCAACTCCGGTTATTATGTTGACAACCTTGGAGGCACAGATGTCGAATACGATGGATTAACGGATGTATTTACCGCTGAAGCCATTGTTGTGCCCTGTGCTGAATACCACATTAAACTTGTGGTTGCTGATGCACTGGATGCTGCATATGACTCAGGCGTTTTCCTCGAAGCGAACAGTTTTGGCGCCAATGTGGATACCCTGATTGCCGATTATGTGCATGATGCCCCGGCCTGTATTGGTGAAGATGTACAGTTCCTGAATGCCGGACCCAGTGGAACCGGTGTTACCTACGAATGGACATTCCACGGAAGTGCCTCACAGGCTACATCCAATATGGAAAATCCATCCGTAAACTGGTCAACTCCGGGTTTGAAACAGGTTGACCTGCAGATTATCATCAACTGCGGTCAGGATTCTGCTTCCATTACCAAGTATGTCAACATTTACGACCGTCCGGATGCAGGTTTCAATTTCACCAATAACGTGTGCGTTGGCTCACCTGTACAGTTTACCAATACCGGATCAAGCGGTTCTTCATTTTCACACGAGTGGATTTTCACCACCGATGCAGATCCTGAAGAAGCATATACCGAAAATCCGGAAATTGTATTTAATACACCCGGAGATAAACCGGTACAGCACATCGTGTACAACGACCATTGTTCACGGATTGAATACGATACTGTAACCATTCTTCCCGGTCCGGATGCCTCATTCAGCCATAACGCACCGGTTTGTGAGGGTGAAAGTGTTGATTTTGTCAATACAGGTACATCCTCAGGTGTTACATTCAACTGGGCTTTTGCTCCGGATGCTACACCTGCTACCAGCACATCTGAAAATCCCACAGGTATCAGCTTTGCCTCTGCAGGAACAAAAACGGCAACACTGACAGTTACTGACGGTGTCAGTGGCTGCCAGAGTACGGTAAGCCAGGATTTCCAGATTCTGCCACAGCCGGTTGCTTCCTTCAGTTTCACGGACAACCTGTGTTTGGGAACAGCTACCGATTTTACCAATACCGGAAGCACAGGTGACGGATTTACCTATACCTGGGATTTTGGTGCAAATGCATCCTCATCAGGATCAACCGCTGAAAATCCGCAAAACATCAGTTTTGAAAGCAGCGGAACCCATGAAATCACGCTGACTGTCTCAAACAATGCCTGCAGCTCAACCGCCACGCAAAACCTGACGGTTGAAAACTCACCGGCACCGGATGTCAGTTTCAGCAGTACTGCGCCTAAATGCGATGGCGAAGCTGTTGATTTCAATTTCGATGGCGACCCCACAGGCCTGACATTTAACTGGGATTTTGGTGCAGATGCCACACCTACTACCAGCACTGCTACCAATCCCACAGGAATTGCATTCAGCTCCAACGGCACACAGAGCATAGAGCTCACCGTTACAGATGCCGGAAGCGGATGCTGGAATCAGGCAACGCAAACCGTTAACATCTATCCTACTCCGCTTGCATCATTTGATTTTACAAACAATGTATGTTCAGGAGCGCAGGTAGATTTTACAAATACCGGTTCTACAGGCCAGGGATTCAGTTACAACTGGGATTTTGGTACCGATGCATCGCCATCCGGTTCAACCGCCGAAAACCCAGGCGGTGTAACGTACAGCAGCGATGGCAATAAAACCATCACACTGACGGTGAGCACACCGAATTGTAGCTCAACTCAAACCCAAACCCTGGTAATTGAAAGCTCACCGGCACCTGTGGTAGATTTCTCATCCACAGCACCGGTATGCCAGGCCAACGAAGTAACATTCAGCATAGCGGATTACGATGCAGCTCTGAACTATGCATGGGATTTTGGTACCGATGCCACTCCCGGCACTTCATCAGCAGCAGAACCCACGGTTACATACAGCTCACCGGGCAGCAAAATGGTTAGTTTAACCGCTGTTAACCCGGTAAGTGGCTGCTACAATTACGTGGAGAAAAGCATCAACATTCTGCCGCGTCCGGATATTAGCTTTATATCCTCTGCGCCACAATGCGTAGGCTCAGGAGTCGACTTCACCAATACCGGAAGCTCGGGCGCTGAATTTGCTTACACCTGGGATTTCGGAGAAGGCGCAACACCTTCAGGCTCCAATGCTGAAAACCCCACCAGTGTTGTGTACAGCAGCTCAGGTGAAAAGGATGTTAGCCTGACAATCAGCTCAGCAAATTGTACGCGTACCATAACGCAGACGATCACCATACCCGAAAGTCCGGTGGCCGACTTTACAACCAATGCCCCGCAATGCAGCGGGCAGGCACTGCAAATGCACAACATGAGCGACAGTGTGGATGTAAGTTACGCATGGGACTTTGGAGCTGATGCCTCAACACCAACATCATCGGATTATGAACCGGTTGTTGTGTATACTGAGGCCGGAACAAAGGAAATCAGCCTGACGGTAACCAATAATACCACAGGTTGTCAGGATGAAATCAGCCGGACGGTGACCATTCATGAAACGCCGGAAGCTGCTTTTTCATCTACGGCACCATTGTGCCCGGGTGAAACCGTTTCATTTGTAAACGAAGGCAGTACGGGACAGCAATATTCATACTCCTGGAGTTTTGGCAGGTATGGTACACCCAACGGCTCACAGGCTGAAAATCCCACCGGTATACAGTTTTCACAAGGTGGCGGGCAAACCATTTGCTTTACCGTGTCGAACAATGAATGCTCTCATTCCATTGTTGAAACCATCGACATGCACCCCTTACCACCCGCCGATGCCGGGATTGATACCATAATCTGTGCAAACAGAAGCGTACAGCTAGGCACACCTGAAGTGGCAGACCACAATTACAACTGGTTACCCGCTACAACACTGGATGATGCTACTGCTGCTCAGCCCATAGCTTCACCACAGGCAGAGTTTACAAGCTACCACCTGACGGTAACCGATGCCAACACAGGCTGTACCAATACTGACTCGGTAAGTGTTACCATGCTGCCACCGGCCATTGCAAAAGCCGGACCGGATGTAAGCATATGCGCTTACGACTCGGTGCAGATTGGTACCGGACATATCGAAGGTCAGATATACAACTGGTCACCAACCAATGGAATCAGTCAGCCGGACATTTCAAACCCGGTTGTCAACCCGGTGGAAACAACAACCTATCGTCTGGACGTTTCCTATGCCGGTTGCGATACGGTAAGCGATGAAGTTAAAGTCACCGTACATCCCCTGCCCGACATTGATGCAGGTATGGATCAAACCATTGCGCGGGGTGAAAAGACAAACCTCAACGCTACCGGCGGTGTAAACTACGAATGGTCACCTGTGGTTGCTATGAGTAATCCTTATATTGCCAGACCTGAGGTTTCACCCGATGATACAATCACTTATACCGTTGTGGGTAACGATGTTCACGGATGTGCAAACCAGGATTCGGTTACCATCAACGTTAACGAACCCAATTTCTACATCCCGAATTCGTTTACGCCAAACAATGATGGCAGAAACGATATCTTTTACATCCGGGGAAAACCACTGGATAATTATGAACTGCGCATCATGAACCGCCTGAACCAGACTGTTTTCATCAGCAACGATTATTATCAGGGCTGGGATGGCACAGTTCAGGGCAGCGGAGAAGAATGCTCCGAAGGCGCATACGTTTACATCGTTACAGGCATAAATGAAAACGGTGAAGATGTCACAGAAAGTGGCATGGTCAACCTGATACGATAAACCAAATCACCATAGATAAAAATGGCTGGCTCGGGAAAGAGTCAGCCATTTTTGTT
>CAYQMB010000183.1:0-4724 GCA_964418565.1 uncultured Bacteroidales bacterium
TGGGAGCAAACCTTTCGGCCCTGTGGATACTGGTTGCCAACGGCTGGATGCAGTTCCCTGTCGGGATGTAGTTTAATCCCGATACGGCCAGAAATGAAATGGTAAACTTCTGGGATGTCTTTTTAAGCCCTGTGGCCATTAACAAATTCACCCATACCATAACAAGCGGCTATGTGCTGGCTTCCATCTTTGTGATAGGCGTATCGAGCTGGTTTTTGTTGAAAAAGCGTGAGCAAATGATGGCCAAGAAAAGCATTATTATTGCCTCTGTATTTGGTTTCATATCGCTTCTGGCAGTAATTTATACCGGTCACGGATCCGCTCAGGAGGTGGCCGACAAACAACCGATGAAGCTGGCTGCCATGGAGGGCTTGTATGAAGGGAAAGAAGGTGCAGATCTGATTGGCATTGGCCTGCTGAATCACAAAAAAGAACTCAATGATGATCAGGATCCCATGCAATTTCAGCTTTCCTTTCCCAAAATGCTGTCATGGCTTAGCTTTGGAGATACCGAAGCATTTGTTCCCGGCATTGAAGACCTGATCAACGGAAATGAAAAACAAGGCATTTTACCTGCCCGGGAGCGCATGGCCCGTGGAGACACAGCCGTTAATGCATTGCGCAGGTACAAAGAAGCTCAAAAAGCCGGGGATGAAGAAATTGCAGCCAACTCACTGGCATTGTTTGAAAAACACTTTGATCATTTTGGCTATGGGTACATTCAGGAAGAAAAGGAACTCATTCCCAATATTCCCCTCACCTTTTACAGCTTCCACTACATGGTAGCCACAGGCTTCTTGTATTTATTGCTGTTCCTGGTGTTCCTTTGGCTCGCATACACCAATAAAATCGAAAAATTTAAATGGCGCAAACCCCTGTTCATTTTAGGCATAGCAGCAATTCCGATGGTGTTTATCACCAGCGAAGCCGGCTGGGTTGTTGTGGAAGTCGGACGCCAGCCCTGGGTAGTGCAGGATTTGATGCCGGTTTCTTCAGCCGTAACCAACATATCATCCAATTCTGTGCAGCTAACATTCTGGATATTTGCAGTGATTTTCACCGGTCTGCTCATTGCTGAACTCAATATCATGTTCAGAGCCATCAAAAAAGGACCGGCAAAAACCGAAGTTGAACAAAAAACCAGGGAGGAATAATTATGATAACCACAGCCATATCACATCTCGCATTGCAACAATACTGGTGGGTTCTGATCGCCCTGCTGGCCGGATTGCTCGTTTCTCTCCTCTTCGTTCAGGGTGGTCAGTCGCTGATTTTTGGCATGACACGCGACAGCAATGATCGCACCATGATGCTGAATACCATGGGCAGACGATGGGAAACAACCTTTACCACACTGGTAACCTTCGGAGGTGCATTTTTTGCATCCTTTCCCCTGTTTTATGCCACCAGTTTCGGCGGAGCATACTGGGCATGGATTGCTGTTCTGCTCTCCTTTACCATTCAGGCTTTTAGTTACGAATACAGGACAAAGAGCGGCAATATTTACGGCAGAAAATTTTTCAACACCCTTTTGTGGCTAAACGGCATGCTTGGTCCTTTTCTGCTTGGTGTTGTCGTTGCCACCTTTTTCACAGGTTCGGATTTCATCATGATCGATAGCGATATACGGGAATCTTTCTGGCAAAACAACTGGCACGGACTTGAAGCTCTCACCGACTGGCGTAATCTGAGCCTTGGCCTGACAGTGCTGTTCCTTTCAAGGGTTTCCGGCATTCAGTATTTTATGCATACCATTGATGATGCGCCCCTGATGGCCAAAGCAAAAAAACAATTGTGGTACAATGCCGTGCCCTTCGTGGTTTTCTTTCTCGTATTTTTGGTAACGATTCTCACGAAAGAGGGCTTTGCTGTAAATCCTGATACAGGAAATGTAGTTCTTGAAAAATACAAGTATCTGCACAACTTTCTGGAGATGCCGGTTGTCCTGATTGTTTTCCTTCTGGGAGTTATTGCTGTGCTTACCGGCATCATCCGCTCACTGATGAAAAAGGGTGGTGATGACAAAGCCTTCTGGATCACAGGCCCCGGCATCGTGTTGGTGGTTATGGGATTGTTTTTCGTGGCCGGATTTAATAACACGGCTTTTTATCCATCCACAGCCGATCTGAATTCATCCCTTACCATTCAAAATGCATCCAGCAGTCTGTTCACCCTTAAGGTGATGAGCTTTGTGTCGCTGCTGATACCGATTGTGGTTGGCTATATTGCTTATGCCTGGCGCTCACTCATTAACAAAAAGATTGACAGAGAGGAACTGGAGGACAAAGACAATACACACGTTTATTAAAATTCCGGAATTATGAACTATACATACGAAATCATACAATTGCTTGCCTGGCCTGTGATGATATACATTACTTACCGCATATCAATGAAACTGATTGACAGGTTTGAAGCGAAACATGCCGACACCGAAGAACCATCTGAAAAACGTGAAAAATGAAGCTAAAACTCTGGTTGTTTTCCGGTTTTGTTGCACTGATGCTGCTAGCCACTGCCTGCAGCCCCAAGCTGCCATGTGAAAAGATTAGCTCGGATGGAAATTTTTACCGGGTGAGCGGGGTAGCTTTTAGTCAAAAACGCGATCTGGCGCAGGAAAAAGCCCTGAATATTGCCAAACGCAATTTGGTTCATGAGATTGCTAAAGACCTTCACAAAAAAACCGGCGTGAATGAGCAACTGCTGATGGATACCTTAAAAAAGGGCATTAAAGTGCATGAGCTCGAGGTTGTCTGCAAGCATACCGACCGCCACAAAGGCGCATTTCGCTGTAGCCTGGCCATAGAAATGCCGGTAAAACGCTTTGAGGATATCGGTTGATCGGGCGTGCCCGGTTTCAATTCGATTTATTCAAGCAATATTTTTGCATGAATACGGACTTCATAGCGGAATGAAAAATGAAAAGGTAAGGGTTTGGCGGTATACACTGTGCGGCACTCTACCTCACAGTTTTTAGCTCCACTACCCCGCTAATTTAATGATGCTCAGGTTAATTACCAAATCAGCCGCCGCATGGTGAATAACCGCCTGTTAGGCTTTCCCCGAATAATCGGGGCAGGCTGTGTATTATTGTTTCAGTATTTCAATCAGTTCTCTATTAATATATAAAATTTCTCTCCCGACTTTTTGAGATTCAACAATTCCAATATTCTCTAATTCTTTTAAATATCGTGATGCTGCTTTTCTTTCTACTCCCAATCTGTTTACAACAAACTCTATTTTTGAATATGGCTGTTCAAACAACAATTCGACCATTTCCTTACGATAAATTTTAGGCGCTCTTTCCTGAACCTTAATTATTGTTGTCTCAAGTTGGTCTTTGATATTTGTTATTTTTGTAATTGTGTCTTTTGAGGTGCTTTCAAGAGCTTTTAGCATAAATAAAATCCATTCTTCCCATTCACCTGTTCTGTTAGTTTGATTAAGCAGTCTGTAATACTCTGGTTTATTATCAATGATATATGAGCTTAAATATAAAATCGGCACATCAATTAACCCATTAAGTATCAAAAATAAAACATTCAGAATTCGGCCAGTTCTACCATTTCCGTCATAGAATGGGTGAATGCTCTCAAACTGATAGTGTAATATTGCCAGGTTAATCAATGGTGATAAATCACACTTATCGTTGAAATGCTTAATAAAGTTTGTCATCAAATCAAGAATTTCAGCTTTGTCTTGTGGAGGGGTATAAACAACTTCTCCTGACTTGTCATTTTTTAAAACAGTTCCTGGAGTACTTCTAATCCCTGCTGTGTTATCAACCAATTCCTGCTGAATACTCACAATATCGTTAACTCGTAAAAAACCTTGTTTTTTGGCAAGGTCAAAACCTTGAAATATGGCTTTACGATAATTTACCACCTCCTTAGTTTCAGGGGAAATGTGAGTTTTACTAACGGCCAGAGCTTTGTAAAGCTCATCTTGGGTTGTAATAATATTCTCAATCTCTGAACTGTCTTTTGCCTCTTGTAACACTATTGCATTAATCAACATTACTTGATTAGGTATTGTCTTTGCAATACCCTTTAATTCTGCCAATGCCGCCGTTGATTTGTTTGTTTGTCTCAGTATTTCAATAGTTTCCACTTTTTCTCTCGAAGGTGGAAGTTTATCAAGCCTGCCTGACGGCGAGGCAGGTTTATAATGTGGTGCAATTTGTCCCATATGCTTTTTATTTGTCCCAAATATACATAATTTGGTACAAATATCAATGTTTGGATGTGTTTTTATGCATGAAGCCTAACGTCCCGGCTATATGCGCCTGGCCGTGGCTTTCAGACCAGCTGTGACTTTATCAGCTTGAAAGCATGGTTGAGGGTAATACAAAACCATCAATATGCTGTGGATGCCACGGCTGGCGTATGATAGCTTTGTTGTGTGCCCGTGCTTTCTATCCGCAGGCTTTCTGTGCGGTGGGGCAGGCATACTCTTTGGCAAGTTTTGGCTTGCGGGTTGGCTTGTGCGATTTGCCAATCCCGAAATAAAAACGGGGCAAGTTGTGTATGGATGCGAAGCGTTGGGCATATTCTCTAATTAAATATGTCACTAATCATTTTTTTAATTTTCATGTTTTCAAGTTTAAAGGTATGGTTACCAATTCCTTTTACATTTGTTTTTTTAATACTTTTTATCTTCACTCTGCTCTATTCCCATTTATCGTTTCCATTATTTCTTTAAAGCTGTTTAAGCCGGATTCGATG
>CAYQMB010000184.1:0-4678 GCA_964418565.1 uncultured Bacteroidales bacterium
ACCTCACCCCACCAGCTCACTTGCAATTTTTTCGGCTTGTTTCAGCACGGTTTCGGTGGCAAGTTTTTGCATGTCGGGTGGGTAGCCGTACTGTCGCAAGGTGCGTTTGATGATGACTTTCAGTTTGGCACGGACGCTTTCTTTGATGGTCCAGTCAATGGCGGCATTTTCCCTCACCCTGTCTGTCAGCACAACGGCAAGTTCCCGGAGCATGTCTTTCTGCATCACCTCGCGGGCGCTTTTGTTGTCTGCACCAACTGAAAATATCCGTAGGGCATATCCGGCAGACATAAAACAAAGAGCACACTAAGTACAATCTTTATTATGTTTTCAGGTTTCATAATTTACTTTCGTTTTTAGTGTCATTTTTTTCTCCCCGCACACTGTGTCCAAAAGGTTTTTGCAAGCTAATAAGCAGTTTAGTAACTCACAATATAAAACTCCGTGCGGCGGTTTTGGGCGCGGCCTTCTTCAGTTTCGTTGGTGGCTACCGGCATGGTTTCGCCGTAGCCTTCATAATCCATGCGGGATTCGCCAATGCCCCTGGACAGGAGGTAATCATAAACCGATTTTGCACGCCGTATGGAGAGTTGCATGTTGGCAGCATCATTGCCCACATCATCTGTGTGCCCGCGGATTTCAAACACAATGTTGGGATTATCATTCAGGAATTCAATAAAATTATCCAGAACAACCTGACTTTTTGCATCAAATTCATCGGAAGCAAATTCAAAGTGGATGTCGTTGATTTTTACGGCCTGTCCTTTTTCTATGGGTTTCACTTCCATATTGGCTTCCACAGGCATGCTCTCATCAATTTCATCGGGGTCAATGTATTTCGATGTAAAGGAGTAATCTTCTTTCTTAACCACCATGATGTAGTCATCATCTTTGTCTTCATCCATGCGGACAGCTACCGCAT
This sequence comes from uncultured Bacteroidales bacterium, assembly GCA_964418565.1. Taxonomy (GTDB): domain Bacteria; phylum Bacteroidota; class Bacteroidia; order Bacteroidales; family ML635J-15; genus JAQIBY01. The sequence goes on from CAYQMB010000184.1 coordinate 923, forward strand.
AATCGCCTGTGCTGTCGTTTACAAGCCCTTCTGATACATTGTCAGATCCTGTGTTTTTGATTTCCACCTGTGCGCCGGACAGGGTGTTTCCGGATTCATCCACGAGCTGACCCTTTACAAAAAGCACCTTTTCCGGCCGTGCCCGCTTGTGCAGTTTGAACCCGTAGATATCATATCCGCCTTCGCCCGAAAGCTTGTTTGAGGCAAAATATGCCCGTTGGCCAGATGTATTGACAATAAACCCAAGGTCATCATCTTCTGTGTTGATGGGATACCCGATGTTTGTGGGTTGTTGCCAGCTGCTGTCAGAGAACTGCGAGTAAAAAATGTCGTATCCGCCCATGCCGGGATGCCGGTCGGATGAAAAGTACAGGGTTTTATTATCGGCATGAAAGAAGGGGGATTTTTCATTGCCGTCTGTATTGATGGGGGCACCCATGTTTTTCGCTTTGCTCCAGGTCCCGTCAGCCCTGAGTTTCGAGTAATATATGTCAGACGTCTGATGATCGTCATCGGCGCCCATGTTTTCAGGCCGTATGCTGGCAAAGAAAAGGGTTTTGCCGTCGGGAGATATGGTTGGCTGGCTCTCCCATGTGTTTTTCCCGTTGACATTGGGGCCCAGGTTCTTCAATTCAGACCAGCCGAAATTGCGTTTTTGTGACATGTAAATGTCGCAGTTTTTGTAATCCCTGCTGACAAATTCACATTGCGTGACAAACAAACATGAATTATCAATGGTAATGCTGATACCGCCCTGATTGTTGCCCTGATTAAAGGGTGGGGGCATGGCCTGAGGGTTGCGGTACAGCCTAAAACTTGAATCGGCACGGCGGGCGCGGGTGAACTCCTCCGTCATTTTAGGCCCGTAAATGCTGCCGTAGCTGTCTTTCATGTACCTGTGGGTGTAAAACATCCATTCGCCATCCGGGGATATCAGCGGCAGGTATTCATCCTCGTTTGTGGAAATGCCTCCCACCGGTTCGGGATTAAAAGCGACCGGATGGTTTTTTAAGTCAAAATATATCTCAATTTCTTCCAGCATGCTGACGGTAGCGCTGTATTCCGGTACGGTATCGCTGCTGTGGTTTTTGTATGTTTTCAGGTAATCCCTGGCGGTTTCAAAATCCCTCTCCAGAAAACACATTTCGCCGATGAGGTAATTCAGATGGTAATCGTCGTATGCAGGACAAAGCTCAACCACGCGCATCATGAGTTTTTTTGCACGTTCACGGCTTTTTGTGCGCATGGATTCATACATACTGTTTTTTGATTTGCGGTAAGCAAGATCGGCAAGCACGTAATATGCATTGGCAAAATCTTCATCCTCTTGTACAGCTCTGATTAAATTCTGACGCGTTTCCTCCCGGTTGTCGTAGTATGTCTCCATGGCTTTCTCAAAGTACTTCTGAGCCCGGCGGTCATCTGTACTTCCACAGCCATCATCATTAAACGACTGAGCGCTTGCATACAATGCAGCAAAAGCAAAAATCATCACCAATATGAGAGGTTTTCTCAGTGTCATAAGCATACCAATGCAAAAATAATGCTTAGCTTTAATAACGGCCTTGTTTCTGTAAAATTATTTGAAATTCCTTATTTGACAAATCAGCCGTTAGTGCAGCACAGATTAGCCATTAAAATTAGTGTGATTTTGCCAGAAAACCTTAACAATTGTGCGTTTTAGGATTTTTTTATGAAAGCATTAAGTAAAATGCCTTGAATATGGCGGCAGGATGCCTATCTTTCCAAAAAAAATCATACCATGTTATCAATACAAAACCTCACATTTTCCTACCGCAAAGATGAACCACTGTTTCGGGATTTCTCACTTCAGGTGAGGGACGGAAGCATATTTGGCCTGTTGGGACCTAATGGTGCCGGAAAAACCACCCTTATGCGGCTTATCGTTGATTTGCTCCAGGCAAAGCAGGGGCAGATTCACTTGTTTGGACAAACAAACCACCGTTCCAATACCAATTTGCGCAAAAAGCTTGGTATCATGATCGAATCGCCATCCCTGTACGGCCATCTGACCGGGCGGGAAAATCTGAAACTGTTTGCAGGCATATTTGGTGTCTCCGACGAGCGTGTTGATGAATGCCTCGCCCTGGTGAATTTGCAACATGCAGCCAGTAAAAAATTTAAACGGTATTCCATGGGTATGAAACAGCGTTTATCCATTGCGGCTACGCTTCTGCATGACCCTGAACTTTTGCTGCTGGATGAACCCATGAATGGCCTTGATCCCCAGGGTATTCATGATGTCAGAGCGCTCTTGCAAAAACTAAACAGGGAGGAAAACAAAACCATTTTCATTTCAAGTCATATTCTGAGTGAAATCGAAAGCACATGCACAGACATCGGAATTATAAAGCAGGGCAAAACCTTGTTTTCCGGTACCATGGATGAATTGCAGCGCATGTTGTACTCCAGCAGAGTGGCTGTGATAAAGACAGCGGCTCCCGAATCCGCAGCCTCTGTTCTTGAAAACGATTTTGCGCTAAGCAAAGTCAATGGCGGCCTGGAAGTTGAAATGGAAAAAGACATGAGCAATTATACGCTTATGAAAAAGCTGGTTGAAGCTTCCGTAGAAGTTGATGAATTGTACAACAAAACCAACAATCTTGAAAGCCTTTTCCTGGAACTGACAAAATAATATGCTATGCTGGTAAAACTTATTCATACTGAAATCAAAAAAGCGCGCCACAGCAGTACATTGTGGTTTAGTCTGATTGCTGCAGGAATCATACCTTTGGTCTTGCTGCTTGTATACCTGATTAAGTGGGAGCATTTTGTGCCTGCTGCAGGCATGAACCCATGGGATGGTTTTGTGAGTCAGAGTTTTGGAACCATTTCAACCTTTTTGTTTCCCGTGTATGTTATTCTGCTGATAGCCCTTAATGCGCAGCTTGAACACAAAAACAACAGCTGGAAAAAGCTGTATGCTCTTCCGGTGAAACCCTGGGCCGTGTACCTTAGTAAGTTGTTGTTTCTGAGCGTAGTTGTCCTGCTTGCTCTGTTGGCTTTCAGCGTACTCATTCTGTTTTCCGGCTGGTTTAGTGCAGTGATTCACCCTGAGCTGGGCTTCACCTCGTATTCCCCTGACATTGGTGAGATGGTGATGATGTTTTTGGGACTGTATGTAGCGGTGCTGGGTATCATTGGTATTCAAACACTTGTCAGCATGCTTTCCCGCAATATGATTTTGCCTCTGGGCATGGGAATCCTGCTGTTGATTGTTTCCGGTGTGCTTGTCATGGGCTGGGAAGACAGCATTTACAACCCCTATGCCTTTCCGCAGCTATTTCAACTTGGTAACAAAGGCATGATGGACATAAAACAGTGGGGCACATTTGCTGTTCCTGATGTAATTTCCATTCTCACTTATTTGTTTATTGGCGGATTGTCAGCCTTTTTGTTTGCCCGCAAAAACATAAAAGCGTAGGGACGTTTTTTAGCGGCCATATTGCTACACTGAAATTGCAGGTGACTTAGAATTGTTATAATCAGTTTTATGGCACATCCCGCCTGAAAATGGCGGGTCGGCCTTCAGCCTGTAGTTGCGCACTGCTCTGCCTGTGCTGACATGGCCGGGCAGGAGTTCCGCTCCGTCGCTATACTCTGCCCGTCGCTGCAGCACATTGGCATCGCAGCCCACAAGCTGCCGGCTTCCGTCCTTGTGCGGTTTGATTAAATTGCGTATTACGACCTGCAGGGTCGTAACCATCAGGTTGCTGCATAAATTTGAGTCAGCAT
>CAYQMB010000185.1:0-4665 GCA_964418565.1 uncultured Bacteroidales bacterium
ATGCAACACATTAAAGCCCCTGAGTCGTTTGTAACGAGAATAAATATCGGATGCGATATAACCTAGTGGATGTCCAACATGCAGACCTGCGCCTGATGGATAAGGAAACATGTCAAGCACATAATACTTGGGTTTCGTTTTGTCTTCTGTTACTTTGTATGTCTGGTTGTTACGCCAGTTTTTCTGCCATTTCTTTTCAATTTCTGAAAAATTGTATTCCATAATCCGCTGTATTACAATGCTTGTTTAATGCGTGCGAATTTAGCAATAATTTGCCAAGCTTGAAAGTTGGATTCTGAACCAGTGTTCGACAACAACGATTTATCGGGAAAGTGCAGATAAATTCCGGATGATTTTTTTGCGCCAGGGCAAAGGCGAATATCCTCAGCACCTGCATACCGTTGGTGGAACAGTTCTGATATAGCGCCGGAGAAAGATCATTATCAGGACGAGTGACACCCGGTTTGCAGGTGCTGAGATAGCAGCCGAAGACCGTTAAGGCGCCCAACAAATCAAATAACAAAAGGCAAGCAGCAAATATCAAATAAACACCAAAAAACAACTTTCAAACCTCCCAACCTACCAACCTCACAACCTCAAAAACTCCATTTCCCCCTCAAAAACGCATAGGTTCCCTTTCCGCCCTGTTCATCCGGAATATCGCTGAAAAAGCTCTGGATGTTCAGATCAACTGTAAAATCCTGAGATAGGGAGAAGGTAGCCGACGGTCCCAGATAGGTGAAATTGTCCTGTGGGCTGTACATGGCCGAAAATCCCAGGTTAATCAGTGGTGTTATGGGATAGCTGACGGCCGTAAAGCCGGTCCAGCGGGTGAGCGAGAGGTTTTTGGCATTGATACTTTGGTTGTAATACTGCGCCAGATTGAAATCGTAATCCTTACTGGCAGATGAGTTAAACAACACTTCGGCCTGAATAAACAGGCTGTTGGGAAAGCTGTAATCGGCGCCTACACTGGCTGCCAGAACGCCGCTGCTATCGGAAAAATGCTCCGTTGGCCGAAAATACGATATTTCACCCCTGAATCCCGCGTTCCAGAGGTTACCCGACCAGCCCAGACCGGCAACCACATCCTCGCTTTGATACACACCGGCAAGAATCTGAATATCATACTGAAATTTGTTGAACTGATACAAGAGAGCTGCTGTGTAATTGGTGTCACGGTTTACAGCGGCTGCAAACTCAATACGAGATGCAAAATCAAGGTAATACTGAGCCCTGACGGCATCGCTGCCGGGTTTTTCTTCGTAATCAAAATCAAAGTAGGAGTAAGCATTGAACAAATCGTTGGGGTTCCACACCATGGTCTGTCCCCAGTTGATGCGGTGACGGCCGGCTGTGATGTCCCAGTTTCCGTGTTGAATGTTGATGTACGCTCTGTCAATGCTGGTGTTGAAAAAGTAGGAATCGCTTTCCAGATAATTCCATGACATGTCTATCAGGCCTCTGTCTTTGTCCGTTTCGCCCATATAATCCCAGGCGGCACCTCCCAGGAGTGCATTAAACGGCGGCTGGCTGAAGGTTACCATCTCCCCGTAAAACATCCGGTTGCGAACCGAAATGTGGGCATTTAGCCAGTCATTCGGGTAATACGCAAGGTTAAAACGGTTGTGAATCAGGTTGTCTGTTATCCACAGGCTGTCAATATCCTGAAATGTGGCGGTCTGCATGAATTTTACATAACCATCCACGGTGAACTTTTTCTGAGCAAAACCACTGCTGCTGATGAGCAAAAACAAAATACCGATGATGCTTAGTCGTTTCATAATTCCAATTTTATTTCGATTACAATCGTATGTTTTTTTTGGGCAGCATTTCCGTCTCCCTGCCAGCCGGTGTTATATTTTATATGGTGGGCAGGCTGGCGCCGGGCTGCAAAAACACCCCACCGCTAACCTCAAATCATCCGAAACCCTGCATTCAAAAGCACCAGCGCATTGAATGACGATGGTTAAGGAGATCCCGATGAGCTTTCCGCGATATCGGGACCTTAAACCTTTGAACCTCAAACCTTCAAACCTTAACCTTTGAACCTCAAACCTTCCAACCTTCCAACTTTCAACTCTCTTTATCTTCTTTTACTTTTCCATCCTCAATGGTAATGATGCGACGTGCCTGATTTACCACGCGCTGATCGTGTGTTGAAAAAATAAAAGTGATGTTTTCCTTTTTATTCAGCTCATGCATGATGTTCAAAAGATTTTCCGTGGATTTGGAATCCAGGTTGGCTGTTGGCTCATCCGCCAGAATAAATTTTGGCTTGGATGCCAGCGCTCTGGCTACAGCTACCCGCTGCTGTTGTCCACCGGAGAGCTTAGCAGGGCGGCTGTTTACACGGTCGCCAAGGCCTACCGATTCCAGCATTTCAATGGCTCTGGCTTCGCGCTCTTTCTTATTACGCTTTTGCATCTGCATGATGAATTCTACATTCTCACGGGCTGTCAGCACCGGAATCAGGTTGTATGCCTGAAACACAAAACCGATGTTTTTCAGCCTGAAATCTATCACCTCCTTGTTGGAGAGTCCCCCGATGTTTACATCGTTGACAATGACTTCTCCTTCACTGGGGTCATCCAGTCCGCCAATAAGGTTCAGCAAAGTGGTTTTCCCGGAACCTGAAGGCCCGACAATGGCAGTAAATTCACCTTGTTCAATGCTTAAGTCAATGCCGTTTACAGCGTGTACGGGGACCTGAGTACTGTTGTAAGTTTTATGCAGATTTTTGGTTTCAATGATTTTCATGATATATGGGTTTTATACATTCAACATTAATTGCTGCTGAGGATTTCAGCGGGTTTCATTTTACTTGCTCGTATGATGGGGAAAATGGATGCCACCAGTGCAGTGATTACCACAAGGGCAACAATCTGCAGGTAAAACATTCCGTTGATGGACGGGTATATCACCGAACCAAATCCATAAGATTCCATGCCTTCGGAGTAGGCGGCCAGGTTGATGCCTGTTTTGCCAAGCCATGCAACCAGTGCCTGGTTGAGCAGCAAACCGGTTAATGAGCCTATTGCTGTTAAAAACAAAGTCTCCCAGATAATCATAATCCTTATTTTTCCTTCGTTCATACCAATGGCTTTAAGCATGGCCAGCTCTTGTTTGCGTTCCAGTATAGCCATCAGCATTGTGTTGATGATACCAAACGCCAGGGCAAACAAAATGATGGCCACCAGGTATGACAGGTATTTTTCTGTCATCATGCTCATCATGCCAAGCTCTGGATTCAGTTCCTTCCAGTTTCTGGCATCCAGATTATCCGGGGTAATTTTGAACAGTTCCGCAGTACGCTCTTTCAGATCATCGTTGTCATTAAACAAAACAGCTATCTCGTGGGAAACATGTTCCGAAAAACCGGTCAGCGACTCCATGTCTTTGCGCAAGACAAACACATTCATTTCATCAAAAGCCTTATTGCTGGTTTTGAAAATACCTGCTACGCGAAATGCACCGCCTGTGAGATTTCCCTTTTTATCCTGAAAGGTAAGTACCATTTTTGAGCGCACATTCAGTTTCAGTTTTTCGGCCGTTGACTTGCTGATAACAATCTGATTTTTTTTGTCTGCCTTAAAAAATGAACCTACCACCAGGTTTTCATACAGATTACTTACCTGCTTTTCCTGTTCCGGGATGATGCCGTTTACTGTTGCTCCGCTGGTGTTGTGCGGGCTTTGAATCATAGCATTAACCAGTAAACGGTTGCTTACTCCGGAAACAAAGTCCTTCCCTTTGATTTGGCTGATCAGTTGTTGCACATTTTCCATGTATAGTCCGGGTTCCGGGTTTTCCAGGTAGCCATCCTGATGTATCTGAAAGTGTGCAGATTCATTGTTGATGGCCTTGTCTACCCGGCTGTCAACAGCACCCAGCATTACGGCAGTAGAAAATCCTCCTCCCAGCATACCAAAGGTAACTGCAAGGATGACTACCATGCTACGGGTTTTGTTTCGCCAGATGTTTCGCCATGCTATTTTTATCAGTTCCATAGTTGTAGTTTTTTCGTTATCGAATGGATTTGGTGACATTGAGTTTGAAAATTGACAGCAAAGGCCAGGCAACAGCGATGAATGTCAGAATGACAACCACGCCGGTCTGTCCCAGGAAATAGCCCGGTTCAAAAGCAACCGGCATGATGGGCTCCATGCCATACTCAGCAAACATATGGGCTATCTCACCACTGAATGTCAATGGGTTGAGATGCAGATACCAGATAAACGGGATGCTCACAATCACAGCACTCAAAATCCCAAGGGCCACAATCATCAGTGTCTCGGTGGTAACCAGCTTCGCCAGTCTGGTTTTTTGCATGCCAACAGCCACCATAATCGAAAATTCCTTGCGGCGTTCAGCTATCATCATCAGCACCGTACCGAAAATACCAAAGGCAATGACAATGTATAAGATCATGAGGATGATCAATCCGCTTTTGTTATCAGCCTCAATGCCTTGCTTAACACCCGGCTGCATGGTTTCCCAGTGCATTGCCTCGTAATTGTCAGGAATAATGTTTTTCAGATCTTCAGTGGTTTCTTTGTACAAATCCTGATCCTCCAGCATGACAATCCACGCAGTGAGTCCATTGCCAATGCTCAGGTACTCCTGTGTGGTTTTGATGTCCATATAAGCCAGCCGGTTGTTGAG
>CAYQMB010000186.1:0-4617 GCA_964418565.1 uncultured Bacteroidales bacterium
AATCCCATGAAACGCGCCATCACTGTACTTATCGTTCTTTTATCTTTCATCACCTTCAGTTTACAGGCTGCTGATACACTTAAAATTGCCTATTACGAATCGCCGCCCTTCGTGATGGAAACAGAAGATGGCCTTGAGGGTATAAGTGTTTGGTTGTGGGAAAACATTCAGCACGAAGAAGAAATCCCCTACACACTTGTTAATCTGCCACTGAATGAAACCCTTGATGCTCTGAAAAACGGTACGGCTGACATGAGTATTAATCCGCTCACCATCACCAGCCAACGCAGCGAGTCCATTGACTTTTCTACTCCATTTTATATTGCATCCAGTACCGTTATGATCAACAAAGTGTCTGGCATTCAAAAAGCGCTGCAGTTCGGAAGATCATTTTTTTCACTGAATTTTCTGAGAGCCATCTTTGCGTTGTTTGTTGTTATACTGGTTTTTGGCTTTCTGGCCTGGCTGTTTGAGCGACGAAAAAACCCGGAAGAGTTTAAGCCCGGCATCAAAGGTTTATGGAGCGGCATCTGGTGGTCGGCTGTAACAATGACAACCGTTGGATACGGCGATAAAGCACCAAAATCCACCGGTGGACGCATCATCGGCCTGATCTGGATGTTTGCAGCCATCATCATCATCTCCGGGTTTACGGCAAGTATTGCTTCATCGCTTACGGTTAATCAGCTTAGCTGGAATCAAAACAACATACAGGATTTTAAGGAGAAAACCGTTGCAACCGTCAGCAATTCAGCCACAGCAAAGCATCTTGAACGAAATTTCTTTAAAGATATTCAAACCCACCAGAATCTGCAGGCTTGTCTCGAGGCCCTCAGGCAAGGTGACGCGGATGCCGTAGCATACGATCGTCCCCTGTTAAGCTATATTCATAAACAGGACAGCATTGACAGCTTTGCATTATTGCCGATTGATTTCAATGAACAGATATACGCTTTCGGATTTTCCAAAACCATTCCCAAAAGCACACAGGATGCAATATCGGTTCAGCTTTTAAAAACAACGGAAAGCACCGACTGGAAAGTTTTGCTGAATGAATATGCTTTGATTAACGAATAAGCCGGTTAGCCATAGGTATGCACACTTCCTTCCGCGGCCGGGAGAAATTTCATGCCCATCCAGGCGATGAGTAAAATCACAAAGGCCAGAATGAGGAAAAGCAAAGCCTGTTTGCCTTTCAGTACAGGTTTTTGTCTCATGCGGCAATGCATATACGTCAGGTACACCAGCCAACTGATCAGTGCCCATGTTTCCTTGGGATCCCATGACCAGTAATCGCCCCAGGCAACCTTTGCCCACAGGGCTCCAAAAATCAATCCCAGGCTAATCATAGAAAACCCGGCGTACACCATATTATCCGCTTTGCCTGCAATTTCAGACGCATCAAGCCTGGCAGGCATAAACATGTACCGAACGGCTATGATGGCTGAAGCAGCCAGCAAACTGTAACCCAGTATATACACAATCACATGCGGTACAAACCAGGCAGACTGAAGAGCCGGCGGCAAATGCTGTACATTGATTTCAGGTTTAAGAAGATTAATCATCAGAAAAACCATGCCCATAAATAAGCTGTACGATAAAAACCAGCGGTACTTCCATAAACGGTAGGTTACTCCTCCTATCAGAGGCAGGAAAAATGCATACCACAGGCGGGTTTCCCCTATGCTTCGCATGGGTGGACGCTCAAATTTTATCCACAGGAATGTCAACACAAATCCCATGCTTAGCACTGCCAGCCCGTTCAGTACTTCAGCCCAGCGAAAGCTTCGGGTGGGCTTGTTTTGGTACACACTGACAAGCAGAGCCACCAGAAATGTTACCAGTGCCAGCAAGGCAAAACTTTCATGTAAACTCAAATCACTCATAATACAGATTTTGGTTTACCTCTGACAAACATCAAAACAATGCCGGCCATCAGCATAAAAATGCCAAAATACATCAGCGGCAGCCAGGGATCTTTCACCAGGCTCAAAACAGAAATGTCTGAATACGTCCCTTTGCGTTGGTCATATGATTGCTGATAAACTTTCCAGCCATTGATTTCTGCCGGTTTGTTAACCTGTATCCGGACATCCCGGCTTTCCCCCTCTTTCTTGTACAGGCGTGCCCGTGTGGTGTACTGACGCGGCATACGATTTTTCAATTCTATGATAAACTGCTGCTGCCTGTATGTCCGTTTCGGAAAAAACTGATTCCCGGCACCCACCCAAATGCTGCTGTCAGATGCGTTTTCATCCTCTGATAAGCGGAATTCGACGGCCGGAACAGCATTCATCCCGGAATACGGCACATAAGCATCGCCGGAAATGGATGCTTCCGGCAAATATGACAAAATACGGAGTTTTAAATCCTTGTATTTTACAATCTGTCCTGTGTCGCTTGAAGAGATTTCAACAAGGCTTAGTGTTTTGTTCTCCGGTGTTTTTATTTCAAGCAGGGGCGGATGGTAATCCAGAGTAAAGGCTTTCATTTCAAGGGCAAAATCCAAATCATGCAGGTTTCCCTGATGATCAGAAGCGTACCATACCGGCTGGTCCATCCGTAAAGTCATACTGTACTTATGGTAGTCGCTTTGTTTCACAGCAGCAGCCAGAAGGATGACAGCGATGCCCAGATGATTAAGAACAAAGCCGGCATTGCGCAGATTGAACCGTTTCAGATATTTTCCCGTGGCAAAAATCAGTACAATCAGCAAAAAGAGTCCACTCAGGTAAAATGTCCAGGAGCTGCGAATGGAATTCAGAAACGATGCCTCACCGGAAAAGGATTGCGGTATCAGACCCATCAAAATCACCAGTAAAACAAATAAGCTCAGTGCAGGAACGGCAGCCCGCACCGATGCCATAAAAGCATACGTCCGGCTTTTTCTCAAAACCACTGCCAGAATCACAATCAGGCTGACAAGGATAACAAGTATAATCAGGTTGATCGGAAATTGAGGAATTAAGCTTGCAAGCGGAGGGAAAACTGCATCCAGCACCAGGCCTGTCAACAAGGCAATGCCTGCAATTAAAAAACCATGAAATAACTGTCCGGATTTGCCTCTCTCCTGCTCCATACAACCTTCAGCTCAAATAAAGTACTCTATAGTTCAGTGTATTCGTAATTCTCTTCACGCTCTTTGGCTTTTTCAATCCACTTTGGCACTACCGTTTCAAGAAATTCTTCTTTTTCACTGTTCAGTTTGTCCATATCCAAGCCTACGAATTCCTGAGCTTTTGCTTTGGTTTCGATATCAGGATAAGGAACCTGACCTTCAAAGCCATAAGATGATAAAACTTTGGAGAGTTGCAGACGGGCTTCCATCGCCAGATTAATTCCGCTGGCCATAATCCGGCTGCATTCTATGGGCGAGTGAAATGAAGCACCATGCGATGCAGCCACAAAATCCCAGCGCCACTGAGCATTGCGGATATCCCAGAGAATATCATTCATTTCTTCCTCTGTAGCACCAAGTTCCCAGGCTTTGCCGGCTTCAACATGTGCCTGCACCAAAATCTTTTCAAGCTGATCGCGGCTTTCTTTGACTTTGTCCTGACGTTCATAAACGTTTTCAAACAGATCTTCTTCGTCCTCACGGTGGCAAGTCTGACACGTACGATTGATGTAATTCAGCGGACTTTGCACTTTGTGATCGGAATACTTCTGTCCACCCTCGTTCATAAAGGGCATGTGGCAATCAGCACAAGCCAGTCCGCGCTCTGCATGAATGCCTGTCAGGAATATCTCGTAATCCGGATGCTGAGCTTTCAGCATCGGGGCTTTTGAAATGCCGTGAGTCCAGTCGGCAAATTTGATGGTATCGTAATAGGCTTCCATATCCTCTACTGTCATACCATCATCCCATGGGAATGTCAGGTAATTTCCTTCACCTTTGAAATAATATTCCACATGGCACTGAGCGCAAACCAGTCGGCGCATTTCCTGGTGCGTAGCCTCATTAATATCTTTTCCTTGTCTTTCAAACGCTTCAGTCAAAGCCGGACGTGAAATACGCAGACTCATGTCATCAGCATCATGACAATCGGCACAACCAATGGGATTCACAATCTGATGGCCGCGTTCTTCCCAACTGCCCTTATAAAACTCAGCCACACCAACTTCTTCCATCACGCGGGGAACATCCGGTGATTTGCAGGTCCAGCATGTGTTGGGCATTGGGCTTTCTTTGCCATCCATGGGTGCTCCTGTGCGCAATATTTCACGGATATCCTCTATGGCATAATAATGGCCCCGTCCCTGGTTGTATTCTTTGGAGAATCCATATCCGGCCCACAGCACAACAAGGCGCGGGTCATCTTCAAGCATATCAACCCAGGCATTGCCGTTGTATTTTGATGAAAAACTCGTATCACTGGTTGCCAGGTAACGTTCGTACTGCTGAGGAAAGTTTTTGCCCCAGATTTCGTTTCTTGGTTCAAACTGCGAATGTTCAACCTGAGGTGTATAGGCAAATACTGCTTCCTCACGCCGTTCGATAACAGAGGATGCCAGCAGTCCGAGCAAAAAGACAATCACAATCGTGACAAAAAATATCGCCCAGCCTACCCAGGGTTTTTCTTTAACAAGCTTGCTAATTGGTTTCATATGTTTATT
>CAYQMB010000187.1:0-1214 GCA_964418565.1 uncultured Bacteroidales bacterium
TGATTTTTTGAATCCATTTTCACTGTCAAGGGTCTTTCCAGCCTGATGTGGGAAAAATATTTGTACTGCCTGGGCGTGGCCAGGGAACGAATTTTATCCCAGGATATGCCATGATTTCCTTTTCCTGTTTGCACAGAAAAGTAACCCACGTTCATTGATGTAACATTATGGAAGAAATGTGAACCACTTGAGGGATCAAGTGGGAACCCTTCAAAACTGTATTCCACAATAACCTTTGCATTTGATATCTGAGGCCATCTTACCGGAATACCAATGAATTTGTCCCGTGTTCCCCAGCGCCCGGGCCCGATCAAAATGTATTTACGCTCATTCTGACACATTTCTTCATTGATGGTTTCAATTTCGGCAGCCATCTCCTCTGTCTTGGTTTTATCAAATGCATCAGGATCAACATAAACAATATCATGTATTCCGTCAATTTTTCCGTTGCCCATTGCTTTGGTAGTTTGCAGGATTATCCGCTCGGTATCAATTTCATCCATATCGATCTCATAATCGTAAGAGCTGCCAATCAGCGGTTTAATCTGCAAAATATAAAAAGACGTTTTGTTTTCACTGTCTTTTTCCAAATCAACGGCAAACTCAATCTCAACTGTCGTTCCCAGTGCTTCTTTGACGATTGAAACAACTTTACGGATTGTTTCAGCAAGTGGAATGTACTCATGTTTTAAGATATCAGCAAAATTCAACACACGCGGACCATAATCGCTAAGACCCGGGGATAATGAATTGTTATCGGGGTTGAAAACAGACGCCAGATGTTTGATGGATCCCTGCATTTCAGCATCATCAATATCAAGACGACTTAATCCGGCCTCCTCACCTTCAAGCAGATTGATATCTTCCTTATTCATATTAACGGCGAAAAACTCCGTCTGCGATTCATTGACAATGTCTTTCAGGCTTACTATATCCAGTTTTGGATAGCGCGGACAAAAGCGGTATGCTTTTTCACCCTCAACCACATATTTACCCAGGCCAAGCGCCAGGACAGCAAATCCGTCATCGGGTTTCATATAAGAAACCGGATAGTAGTTAAAACTTTGCGCAACACCAGACATGTGCGGGTAATAATGATTATCAAACTGATTTCCTACCACTTCCTGAATAACCACGGCCATTTTCTCCTCTTCCAGCTTATAATTGATGGCTCGTATGTAATCCTTGGATGTTGGCGAAAACAGGGAAGCATA
>CAYQMB010000187.1:1314-4583 GCA_964418565.1 uncultured Bacteroidales bacterium
TTGATTTTCTCATTTCTGAATTCATGAATACGCTTAAGGAGGAATTCACGCATCTCAGAGACATCATCAAAATCATCCAGTCTATAGGGGTTGAGAATTTTTGCTAACTGTATCTCACCCCGGGCCATAAGCCACAAACTAAAATGATTTCGCCGTGCGTGGTATTTCAGCGATTCATTCGAAATGCTATTGATGTATCGCTCAAATTCTTTCAGGTTTTTTGCCACAGCAATCTGCCTGCCGGTGTTATCCCTGAAAACAAAATTCCCAAACCCGACAAAGTGATCAATAAAAACGCGGATATCATTAGCCAGATTATCCGAATTCTTGTTAATAAAACACGTGTTCTTTTTATAAACATTGCCAGTTTCACTGGATTGAATACAGATCGGAAGTTCGCCAATGTTATCCTGCACATAATCCACAAGGTCAAAACCTGCTTTATCGTTTAGTTTTCCGTCTTTGGGATACCTGACATCTGTTATCATACACTGCAGGTACTCCTTATATCTGTGAATAAGCTTAACAGCCTCGTCGTATGATTCAGCAAGCAGGATTTTGGGTCGTGCTCTGAGCCTCAACAAACGGTACAATTCATCGCATTCCACATCATCAATAATCCTGCGGGTTTGCTCAAGCACTACCCTGTATAGCAGGGGTAATATCCTTGAATAATATTTTGCCGAATCTTCAACCAACAAAATAACCCGTACCATACCGATACGGGTATCGTTGTTGGCATTGATTTTATCCTCAACAAGCTTGATCATGGCAAAGAAAATGCTGGAATCTCCGTTCCATGAAAAAAGACGGTCGGCATATTTTGGAATATTTTTTTGGTAATAGGCCAGGTCGCTGTTGTTGTTGACAAGAAAGAAAACAGGAATGTACGGATAATCGGATTTTATTTTCTGGCTGAGTCGCTGGGGATTTTTCTTGTCAATGCCGATAACGAAAATCACCAGATCGTAATGCTTTTCATCCAGTTGCTGTACCATTTCCTCTTCAGTGGACACCCCTGTGATTCTGGGTGTATAAGTAAGGTTTAATTGCCTGTATTCACCCAGAACCTGTTCTGCAAACCGACCTTCACTTTCGAGCGAGTAAGCATCGTATAGTGTGCCTACCAGGAGGATTTCTTTGACTTTAAACTGCATTAAATCGTGATAAATATCCCTGGTATAATTGTTTTCATTGAGGAATTTATGCAACAGCTTACTGGTTTCACGTTTTTCGCCGGTTTTAGTGTGCTGTGGCTTACGTTCATTCAATTTTTGCCTGTTAAACACCTCATCGGCAAGAACAGAATTGAGGTAGCCATGTATAAGCGAGCCAATATTCATTATCAGCTCCCGCTCTTCTTTCAGAAAGGGACCTTCATCCAGCCTGGTGAATTTTTTGGTGTAAAATATTTCCAGGCTACCGTATTTATCATTAATGGTTGTAAAATCAAACCTCTGTTTCCACTGTGTCTCCTTAAAGCCATTGGAAACAAATTCTTTGCCGTCAAACCGGATTCTGGCTACGGTAAAGGCCGGATATTGCCAACCATCGGGCAATATATCAACCAATTGTTGCAGCACATCATTAACAGGTTTCCCGGATTTAATCAGGGCACTTGTTTTATTGATACAGGCAAGCTCTTTCAGACGCTCTTTGTTCTGATATGCAAGATCGTTTAAGTTTAGATTTTCAGGCTGGTCATAATCCATGATAAAAGTTTTTCTCAAAATACGGAAAATCAGCAAACTAAAAAACTAAAATTCAGCTTGATTTTTTGTTAACAACCACCTGAAATAATGATTTTAAAAAAAAAATCTTTTTCTCTTGATTACAGGAATAACAAAGGATGGCGATTATTCACAACTTTTTGTTAGTAACTTAGGGTTGGTATACCAATTTGATTTGCATATATTTGCATTCAACCAAGTTGACCAGAAACCAATAAAAAACCAAAACATGAAATTTAAAAAGACCAAACGTCATTTTTTAAAATTTGTGATTGTTTTGAGCATTCTGAGCACTGCAGCTACAACTGTTACCAATGCTGCATGTGCTATCACCTCCGAAACCGAAAATGATGCCGATTCAGTGGCAGGCTCTTCCCGCGAAATATTCTTTTTCGTACAGGAATCCCCCTCTTACCCCGGAGGCACAACAGAGCTCAAAAAGTTTTTCATGCAAAATCTTCAGTATCCCGAAACTGCCAAAAACAATGACCTTGAAGGTGAAGTATATGTGCGTTTTGAAGTCAAAAAAGACGGCAGCATAGGAGAAGTGGTGGTATCCAAATCTGTCCATCCGGTACTGGATTCTGAAGCAATTAGAGTTGTCAAAGAAATGCCAGCCTGGATCCCCGGGCGATACGACGGTAAAGCTGTCAATTCATGGTATACACTGCCTATCTCATTTTTCTTAGGAAACGGTAAGTAAGCTTAAATAGTTAACATTAATAAAATGGTTTTTCGAATAATCGAAAAACCATTTTTTTGTTTCAATTATTTGTCTTATATTTGCACTCACATTGCGGGGTGGAGCAGTTGGTAGCTCGTTGGGCTCATAACCCAAAGGTCACAGGTTCAAGTCCTGTCCCCGCTACTACAGAGGACTCCCCATCGGAAACGGTGGGGAGTTTTTTGTTGCCAATTAAATATTAGCTACCTCGCCCCAACCTACATGCACTATTCTGTTTTCCAGTTCTTGATTTTCAGTACTCTGATTAATTAGCATTCCTCCTTTTATTCTATAAAATCTCTGAAACCATTTTAGGTTCTTAAGATCAGAACTTCTATACTTAGCTGATGATTTTATTTCAATCGGAATAAGGCTACCCTCTTTTTCCAAAACAAGATCGACTTCATTTCCGGTACTGTCGCGCAAATAATACATATCACCATATTGGTTTTTATTAAAGCGGTTTTTCTTAATTTCTGAAATCACCATGTTCTCAAATATTGCACCATACATATTACTGCTTTTAATCGCTTTTTCGCTGTTTAGTCCTAATATATTGCACAGCAAACCAACATCGTAAAAATATAGTTTGGGTGATTTAATGACACGTTTATTGAAACTATTGTAATAGGGTTGCAAACGATAAACAATGTAACTACTCTCAAGAACACTTATCCATGCGCTTATGGTCTTGTTATCCACACCGGTTTCATTTGCAAGGTTATTAACGTTTAATATCTGTCCTGACCGTGCTGCTGCTAGTTTTACAAATTTTGAGAACAGATTCAGGTTTTCAATATTCCTGATCATTCGTA
>CAYQMB010000188.1:0-4507 GCA_964418565.1 uncultured Bacteroidales bacterium
ATGCTTGCCTCTGTCGATGCAGACAGCATGAAACCAAAACCATGTCCTGTGGAACTGAGGGCCGCTGTTGAAAAGATGCTGTAACAGCTTGTAAACATGCTTGTACCATGAATTGTAAGGCAAAATGCGGATAAAATTTACTGGCAGATTTGTTTGCAGCGTGAAAAAATGTTTAAATTCGTTCCCTGAAACCAAAATTTTCGGTGTATGTTATCAAAGAAAGATATCAACTTCCTGAAAGAAAATGACATTAATCCCAGAAGGATTGAAAAGCAAATCGAAACCATCAAATCAGGAAAAACATATCTTGATGTGGACAGACCTGCTACGGCAGAAGATGGAATTTATGTTGCATCTAAAGAAGAAATTGATGATTATGTCCGCCGCTATGAGGAAATTCAGCCCTCGTTGAAAGTGACCAAGTTTGTTCCTGCATCCGGAGCTGCAACCCGTATGTTCCGGCGCATGGCTCATCTGCGTGATCACTACAAAGGAGATATGGACGACTTTCTTCAGGTAACCTCTGAAAAAGATTTTTACAGCCTCAAAAATACCTTCGATAATCTGGAGAAGTTTGCCTTTTATCCTGAGTTGTTTAAACGTTTTTTCCGGCGGGGACAAAGCCTGGAGAAAATTTTAAGAAAAAATGAATACGGTAAAGTTGCCCGGATGTTGCTGAGCAAACGTGGCCTGAATTACCTGAATATCCCCAAAGCGCTTGTTTTGTTTCATAAATATCCGGGGCATGCCAGAACAGCCTTTGAAGAACACCTTGTGGAAGGTAAAATATATTGTAAATCAAAAGATAATGTTGTCAATATTCACTTTACCATTCAGGGAAAGCATCAGCGCATGTTTGAAAAACGGTTCAGCTATGCACTTAAACATTTTCTGAAAAATGATGATGTTGATTTTCAACTTGGCTTTTCTGAGCAGTCTGAGGCTACCAGCAGTATTGCCATTAACAAAAAAGGCAAGCTCGTGCGTGATAAAAGCAAATTGCCTGTATTGAGGCCTGGTGGGCACGGTGCATTAATATACAACCTCAATGCTTTGGAAGCAGATATTATTTTTATCAAGAACGTTGATAATGTAGCCCCTGATACCATCAAGCACGAAACAGTGCGGTATAAGAAATTCCTGGGTGGTGTTTTGTATTCCCTGAGAACGCGTGTTTTTGAAATCCTTGAACGGCTTGACCAAACGCCGGCTCCTGAAGGTGACGAATGGCAGGAAATTATGGATTTTGTTGAAAATAAGCTTTACTACAAATGCAAATCAACGGATAAATCCAAAGCAATTGCAGAAATTAAACTCTTTTTGAACCGCCCAATGCGTGTATGCGGGATGGTACAGAATACCAGTGAGCCCGGTGGTGGTCCTTTCTGGGTGAAAGGTAAAAACGGTCGCAAAAGCCTTCAGATTGTTGAGAAAAATCAGATTAACCTTGACGATGAACACATCAATGATCTGTTTGAGGATTCTACCCACTTTAATCCTGTTGATATCGTCTGCAGCATAAAAGATTACAAAGGAAATAAATTTAACCTGCTTAACTACAGGGATGAAGAGTCCGGTCTGGTTATAGAAAAAACCTGGGAAGGTAAACCAATCAAATCCTACGAAATGCCTGGCCTGTGGAATGGCGGCATGAGCAATTGGCTTACGGTATTTGTCGAGGTGCCGCTCATTACTTTTAACCCGGTAAAGGAACTCAACGACCTGCTCCGGATGCAGCATCAGACAGCCAAATAATCCACAGTCGTTTAGTAATTTGTTTTTTCGTTTTCGGATTTGGCTATGACTACCGCGCCACAACTGTCGCTCCAGACATTTGTGGCTGTGCGGAACATGTCAAGTATTCTGTCTACAGCAAGAATAAGACCTATGCCTTCAAGCGGCAGACCCACCACGGACAGAATGATGCTTATCATCACCAGGCCGGCCATGGGGACGGCCGCTGCACCAATGGAAGCCAATAGCCCCGTTACAACCACTAAAATCTGCTGGATGATGCTTAAATCCATCCCGTACGCCTGGGCAATGAATACCGCAGCTACACATTCATAAAGTGCCGTGCCATCCATATTGATTGTTGCACCCAGTGGCAGAGTAAAGCTGCTGATTTTCGACGGAACGCCACCTTTCTCCTCTACCGCTTCCATGGTCAGGGGTAGGGTAGCACCTGATGAGGAGGTTGAAAAGGCTGTAAGAACCGGTGTTTGCATGGCTCTGAAATGCTTCAGGGGATTGGACTTGCCAATAAATCGCAATATCAGCGGAAGGGTGATGAAAAAATGGACAAATAACCCTGCCATCACAGCTACCATGTACATTCCCATGCTTTGCATCAGCGATAAAAGATTATCCTGCTCGGCAATTTTGGCTGCTACCAGCCCGAAAATGCCAAAAGGTGTGAATTTAATGATAAACATGGTTACTTTCATCATAACCTCAAAAACGGCATTGAAAAAATCTTTGAGCGGCCTTTGATGCTTTTCTTTTACACGGGTGATGAAAAATCCAAACAAAATGGAAAAGAAAATTACCGAAAGCATCTGAGAATTGTCTGAAAACGAACTGAAAAGGTTGTCAGGTATGATGTTGATAAGTGTATTTCCAAGAGTTTCCGGAGTGACATCTAGATCAACCTCAGAAGCCAGGTTGAGGTCTGCACCAACCCCCGGTTTTAATACATTCACAAAAAACAAACCGGTGAGCAGTGCAAATGTGGTGGTCATCAGGTAGTAACCTATGGTTTTTAGTCCGAGACGCCCCAGGTTTTCTGCTCCGCCCAGGTTAGCAACACCGGAAATTACCGAGCTGAGAATAAGCGGTACGATAATCATTTTCAGAGCACGCAGAAAAACCGTGCCCATCCATTCAATATAACCAACGTATTCTTTGAAATAAATCCCGAAAAGCACTGCAAGAATCAGGGCCAAAAGTATCTGCCAGTGTAATTTGAATTTTTTCATCATCAACGAAAATACAGAAAAATATGAAGTTCTGAAAATGAACCGGCCGGGCTGCTAATCATCACCATAATTAATCTACAGTGCTAAGCTTTATCATGTTTGTACTTGCCTGTGAGGTTAGTGGTGTACTGCCGACATGAACAAGCTTGTCTCCCGTGTCAACAAGGCCTTTGTATTTTAAGGTGTCGATGCTGTATTTAATGGCCCTGTCAATATCATCAAATTCAGAAAGGTGATATGCATTCATCCCCCACAGCAAAGGCAAACGTTTGAGCAGCTTTTTGTTCCACGTAAAGGCATAGAGCGTAGCCTTGGGGCGATGACTGGCTACCCGGAAAGCAGTATAACCTGAGTGTGTGAAAAGAATGATAGCTTTAGCACCGGACTGTTCGGCCATTTTGTATGCATTGTAGCAGATAGAATCAGGAATAAAATCTTTGTAATCTTCTTTGGGCGGATGATTGGGTACGTAATTTTCACCTTCGCTTTCCGTGTGCTGTATGATGCTGTTCATGCTTTCAATGCTTTCTACCGGGTAATCGCCAATAGCTGTTTCTCCGCTGAGCATCAGACCGTCCGCAGAATCCAAAACGGCATTTGCCACATCATTGGCTTCAGCACGTGTAGGTCGGAAATTTTCTATCATGGAATCCAGCATCTGGGTGGCAATAATCACCGGACGGGCTTCGCAAATGCACTCTTTAACGATGGCTTTCTGAATCACGGGAACCATTTTGAAATCAATTTCAACACCAAGATCACCACGGGCAACCATAATACCGTCTGCAGCTCTGATGATGCCTGTTATATCTCTTACAGCTTCAGGTTTTTCGATTTTTGCAATGATGCGGGATTTTCCGTACAAATCGGTGATGTACGTTCTGAGTTCCTCAATATCCTCCTTTTTGCGCACAAATGATAAGGCGAGCCAGTCCATCTTGTTTTCAACGGCAAAACGGATATCTTGTTTGTCTTTCTTGGTAAGTGCCGGCAGGGATAATTCTGCATCGGGCAAATTGATGCCTTTCTTTGAATACAGTGTGCCTCCCGAAATAACCTCCGCTTTCACAACGTCTGAATTGTTGCTTTCTATGGCGCACAATTTCATTTTCCCGTCATCAATCAAAATGATATTGCCCTTGCGGACATCCTTCGCAAAAGCTTTGTAATTTACAAAGAAATGGTGGTCTCCTGCTTTTGATTCATCCGTGGTAAACCTGATGACCTCGCCCTTATTTACAGGCACACCTGAATCGGGGAGCATGTCAAGTCGCAACTTGGGACCTTGCAAATCGCCAATGATCGACAGGTTAACATTCAGCTCTGCCTGCAATTCTTCTAAGGTCTGAATTACTTCCTTTTTACCGGCATATGAGCCGTGTGAGAAGTTGAGACGGGCAATGCGCATTCCCGCTTTGATCATGTTGCGTAATATCTTTTTGTCATTTGATGCCGGTCCGATTGATGCTACAATCCGTGCTTTAGTGTCCATATCAGTGCTTTGTTTCGTTCAGGAAATATACAAATTA
>CAYQMB010000189.1:0-4473 GCA_964418565.1 uncultured Bacteroidales bacterium
TGTTTTCAATTCAAGGATTGACAGATACTCAGGATTTCTCTGATACCACACCTTCAGCGCCTGATTGAACTGTAAAGCACTTTCGTAATCATCACCCTTGTCTTCATATTCCGGGAATCCTTCGGCATGTCTTAAATACTTAATCAATTCACGTTTATACACCAGGTCATCGTAATCCGGATTTCCGGTATCAACATATTTCACAGGATTGTCTAAAGGCTCTTCAGCTGTACCTTGCGCAAACACAGCGGAAAACATAAACATACCCGCCATGATCAATAAAACATACATATAACCTTTTCGGCTGATTGAAATAGTATCCATAAATTTATCCCCTTTTTTACTTAGTTTCTCCTTGCGCTAAAATACGCTTTTTATTGATTCAAATAACATAAGGTATACTTGTGGGGCTATATTTTACCCCCAATGTAGAAATACAGTAGACAGCTAACAGAGACAGGGGGTTTGATAAACCCTGCTGATTACTTACATCCGAAAAAATCACATAATATCACCAGTTTTTTTAATACCTTGGCTTGTAGTAATTTTGTAGAGGTAAATACGAGGATATTATCTAAAGAAAAACAATGAGTTATGGCAACAGTACAAAAAAATATCCGGGAATCGCTGCATCATTTATCCACCCCCGAAAAAGCCCGTAAACAGATGCGATACTTTAAAACAGGTAAAAATCAGTATGGTGAAGGGGATGTTTTCCTGGGGGTAAAGGTGCCTGACCAACGTAAAATCAGCAAAACGTTTTACGCTGAGTGCTCCCTGCAAGATATTGACTTACTGTTGAGCAGCAAAATTCATGAATTAAGACTCACCGCGCTGTTTATCCTGGTTTTACAATATCAAAAAAGCAAATCGGAGACTCAACGTGAGCAAATCGTTAGCTTTTATCTGCATCATACAAAACGCATCAATAACTGGGATCTGGTAGATTCATCCGCTCATCATATTCTGGGACACTACCTGCATAATAAAACCGACAAAACTGTTTTATTTAAACTGGCCACATCAGGTTCCCTCTGGGAGGAACGAATTGCCATGATTTCCTGCATGTATGATATTAAAAAAGGGGAATTTGATACTGGGCTGGAAATCGCCACAATTCTACTACATAACAAACATGATCTAATTCATAAAGCCGTGGGCTGGATGCTCAGAGAAATTGGTAAAATTGACATGAATACAGAGGAAACATTCCTCAAAGCTCATTACCGGGAAATGCCCCGCACCATGCTTCGTTATGCCATTGAAAAGTTTCCTGAAACGAAACGCCAGGCGTATCTGAACGGTAAGATACGCTAATCCTACATAAGTTTGATAAGCATTATCTCAACAAGCACAAAAAACAGGGCTGCCAGCAGAAAGTAAAACCACAGCGCTTTGCCCTGTTGCGATTCATTGATACCGGACTGTATACTCAGTGAATCCCCGGTAAACACCGCGCGCATTTCCATACCATGAGACACAGCATCTGACCTGAGCTCGTCCTCGTTATAAAAAGCCATTACAGACTCTGCTGCATCCGTATTGAGTGCAAATGAACGCAGATATTCATCATCCACAAACACGCTATAATGTCGCGCATGTTTAAGATCTTCCGGGATAAACACCTGCAAGCCTTCACGGGTTTCCCTGAATGCAGGCACAATGGCATTGTCATCCTGCATAAGGATTTCCACACCACCTTCGCTTTCCGGCACATCATCGGCTTTCAGACTTCCTCTCCTGCCACTAATGTAATACAATGGCTGATCCAGGGGAGTGTTCAATATCATATTGTATGCCACCGGAATAAACAACGGATGACGTATAAACTCATCAGCAAACGTTCTGCCCACAGGCGCACTGAAAAAATACACCAAACTGTTATCGAAGGGAACAAGGCTTAAAAAGGAAGTGCCATTTTTCAGACTCAGCAGGCTTTCACTTTGAGCTTCTACAGTCTCCCGCATGGGATAATGCACATTCACAAGCGGCAGATCGACATTCTCCTGACGTCCGTTAAACACATCCTCGAAAAAGGGATGCTCCCAGGCAATACCGGACAATTTAACACTACCAGTATCCATGGGTGAATAGCGTGGTCCTGTCACAACAGCAGCAAACCGGTTCCAGCTTTCTGTATGCATTGCCTTCCCGGGCAGCAGAATCAGCACCTTTGCGGATTCCAAAACCGATTGCAGACGTGTAGCCAGACCAGCACTGATCCGCTCCGGTCCGTTTAGGATTATCACATCGTACTGATCCAGCAATGAAAAATCCAGGACATCGGCCTCAACCTGTTTCAATTCAATTCTATCGGGGTCATCAAATACAGCAAGCGGAAAGTCATCTGCCTGACTACCATTGACAAGCAATACCGATCGTTTGCTTTTCAGCGGGTATGTAAAATAAAACCGGTTATCAAAGCTTACCGGGTAATCATCCAGACTCACCACGCCACGCTGAAACCCTCCGTTTGGATTTGTATAGGTAAGCTGTGCAGTCGCAGAATGGCCGGCATCAACATTTACCGAGCTTACAGCCCTCAGCGAGTCGTTCAGATAAAGTTCCAGTGGTATCTCAGAATAATCCTCATTCCCGTGGTTCTTAACCAAAACAGTAAGGTGTTCTATACCACCGGCCTGACGAAATGGACTGTCAAACCAGACTGAATCGATGCTTAGGTTTTCACGGGCTGCCCCGCTGGTTAAAACCGCACTGACATCAAACTTATCCGGCACATCAAACCCATCAAAAGCCATGGTGGATTTCTGAAAATCCGAAATAAGGTAAACCGGGATACGTCCGGATATGTTTTCATTTGCTATAGCGGATTTCATACGTGTTACCAATGATTTCAGCTCCAGGCTGACAGGACTGACATCTAACTGACCAACTTCCTGTAAAAACGTTTCATATCCCATCGGGCGGTAAAAACGGGGTGGCATATCATTGGTAATCAACTGGTACTGCACAGATTCGCCCCAGGCTTCTGCAATCTCAACAGCTTTTTGGGCTGCCATATCTATCAGACTGCCTTTCTCGCCTTCATTTTGCATGCTGTAGGAATTATCAACATATACCATCACACGACTCACTTTTTCATCTGCCTCTGCATCTTCGGGCAGAATAACAGGCTGTGCAAAGGCCATAACAAGAGCCGCTATCAAGAGCATACGGCTAAGCAGGATGAGCAAATGCTTCAGGTTGGTGCGTGAACGGGTATCCTTACGAACAGATTCCAGAAACCTGGTTTGTGAAAAGTACACCGTTTTATGACGCCGGAAACTAAACAGATGAATAATCACCGGAACAGCCATGGCTGTAAGTGCCCAGAGAAAGGAAGGATACAAAAAACTCATACGCGTCTGTTTTCCTGAAATTTCAGAACAACAAATGTAGGCATTTTATGGAGAATTGCCTTAAAAATCTTTTGTCTCTACCAGAAATCAACCAACAGGCAGGATTGTAGCCTTGCACTTGAAATTCAGGCTTACAGATTTTCATGTTCATCTGATCATCAAAATTCCTTACCGGAAAATGCCGATGCAATATACGCCTTCGTACTTATAGCGCAAGGCCATAAACGACTGTATATTAGTTTCATGAAAAACTACGAGTCACAATGGGAGAATTACCAGCAAATCATTCGCTGGTTTGAGGCGAAATACCGTAAAAAGGAGATCAGTAAATCCGTATACATTGCTCATGTGGGGAAAGCGGCAAGGATGATGCAGGAAATGGTTATCCAGGGAAATGCTTAGCACAGCTACAGATATCAGGCTTCAAACATCATATCATACAAGCGCTGTATACGGTCTGATAACTCTGTTGTACTCATATTACGGCTAAAACGAAGACTTTCACCCCCATCAAAAAATACCAGAATGGTGGGTACCGAAAACACCCGGTGCTGACCTGCCGCTTCAGGCAAACCTTTCGTGTTGACATAATGCATTTCCATTTTCGGATATTCTGACTCCAGCATATCTGCAACTTTGGGTTTTAACACCTTACACACATTGCATTCATCGTGTGAAAAATACAACAACACAGCCGGCTTTTCTTTTAGCGTCCGCTCCAGTTCAACAAAACTTTCAACAGTATGGTACATGATATCACGCTTTGGTTACAGCATGAGATAACATATAATTAAAGAAAAAGTTGAATGATGAAGGTGGAAATGATGAATGATAAATATCGAACCGAAGAATGTCGAATACCGAATTTCGAATGATGAAGTGAAGATTGGGTGATGGAGGGATGGAGGGAGTGAGTGATTGGGCACTGTAGGCATGCGATTTATCGCATCCGGAAAAGTGCAACAATCTGATGAATTATGAATGTCGAACCGCCGCCTGCCCGCTTACCAGCGGGAATACCGAATTTCGAATGATGAAGTGAAGATTGGGTGATGGAGGGATGGAGGGAGTGAGTGATTGGGCACTGTAGGCATGCGATTTATCGCATCCGGAA
>CAYQMB010000190.1:0-4461 GCA_964418565.1 uncultured Bacteroidales bacterium
TCGCTGGCATACATGTACTGGAAAGAAACCGGCGACCTGAATGTCTGGAAAGGAATTGCCCAGGACGCGGTTATCATGAACCTCGACGATCTGCTTTGCGTTGGAGCTACAGACAAGATTTTGCTCTCCTCAACCATCGGACGGAACAAAAACAAAATCCCGGGTGATGTTATCGCTGCTATCATTCAGGGCACCGAAGAGGTACTGGCTGAGCTCCGGAAGATGGGCATCAACATTTATCTTACCGGTGGTGAAACCGCAGATGTAGGCGACCTTGTCCGAACTGTGATTGTAGATTCTACCGTAACCTGCCGCATGAAACGAGACGATGTCATTACCAACGAGCGCATTCAGGATGGCGACATCATCATCGGGCTTGCATCCCATGGGCAAACGAAGTACGAGAATGAATACAATGGTGGCATGGGTAGCAATGGACTCACATCTGCCCGCCATGATGTCTTTGCTCATTACCTGGCTGATACATATCCGGAAAGTTTTGATCCTGAAGTCCCTGACGATCTTATTTACAGTGGCAGCAAATCCCTGACCGAATCCATAGAAAACACAGGCCTTGATGCCGGTAAGCTTGTACTGTCGCCTACCCGCACATACGCTCCGGTGATTGCCGAAGTGCTGAAACAGCACCGAAACGAAATCCACGGCATGATACATTGCAGCGGAGGGGCACAAACTAAAGTGCTGCATTTTGTCAAAAACAAACATATTGTAAAGGATAATATGTTCCCCACACCACCCTTGTTTGAGATGATTCAAAAAGAATCCGGAACCGGGTGGCATGAAATGTATCAGGTATTTAACATGGGGCATCGCTTTGAAATCTATGTTCCACCGAAACTGGCAGACAGCATTATCAGCATCGCCGGAAGGTATAATCTTGATGCACGCATTGTCGGCCGCGTAGAACAGGCCAAAACCAATAAGCTAAGCATCCGTTCGGATAAAGGTGAATTTGAATATTAAAAAACACTTGCATGAAACAAAATACAATACTCAACAAACTTAAAGGTGTAAAAACCAGACACGAAGAAGTTCAGAAACTCCTTACTGATCCGTCAGTAACAGCAGATATGGATAAGTTTATCAAGCTGAACAAGGAGTATAAAGATCTGGAACCGGTAATTGAGGCATACGACGAATACCTTGAAATTATAAACGGCATTGAAGATGCCAAAGAGCTGATGAATGCAGATGATCCGGATATGCAGGAAATGGCAAAAGCAGAATTTGAGGAGCTTAGTGCCAAGCAGGAACCCATGGAAGAGAAAATTAAGTTCCTTCTGATTCCCAAAGATCCGGAAGATGAGAAAAATGCCATTCTGGAAATCCGTGCCGGATCAGGCGGGGACGAGGCCAGCATTTTCGCAGGTGATTTGTACCGGATGTACACGAAATTCTGCGAAAGCAAAAACTGGAAAATGGAAGTCACCAGAATTACTGAAGGAACACAGGGAGGCTACAAAGAAATCGTAGCCACTGTAAGCGGTGAAGGCGTATACGGCATACTGAAATATGAATCTGGCGTGCATCGTGTCCAGCGTGTACCTCAAACAGAAACGCAGGGTCGTGTACATACCTCGGCTGCTTCTGTTGCAGTACTACCCGAAGCCGAAGAAGTGGACATCAAGCTGGATCCCGCTGACATCAAGCGCGATGAGTTTTGTTCTTCAGGCCCCGGCGGTCAATCAGTAAACACTACCTATTCAGCAATCCGCTTAACCCATATTCCGACAGGCCTTGTAGTAACATGTCAGGATGAAAAATCCAAACTCAAGAACCTTGACAAAGCCATGAAGGAGCTGCGTACCAGGCTTTACAATCTTGAACATCAAAAATACCTCGACGATATAGCTTCAAAACGTAAAACCATGGTTTCCTCGGGCGACCGTTCGGCAAAAATCCGAACCTACAATTTTCCACAAGGCCGTGTTACCGATCACCGCATCAACCTGACTGTTTACAACCTTCAGGAGATTATGAACGGCAATATCAGCGAAATTATTGATAAGCTCATCATGGAAGAAAACGCTGCCCGCCTGAAAAGTGAAACAACCGAAGACGAATCTTAATTTCAAGCATTATGAACAGCAAACAATTGTTCGAAAATATCAAAAACAAGAAATCATTTTTGTGTGTAGGTCTGGATTCAGATTACAAGAAAATCCCGCAACACCTGAAGGAAAAAGATGATCCGGTTTTTGAATTCAACAAAGCCATTGTTGATGCCACTGCGCCATACACTGTGGCTTACAAGCCCAATCTGGCATTTTACGAAAGCCTCGGCCCCAATGGCCTTATTGCCCTTGAAAAAAGCCTGAAATACATCCGGAATAACCATCCCGACTTGTTTGTTATTGCAGATGCAAAACGGGGCGACATCGGCAACACATCTGCACTGTATGCCAGAGCCTTTTTCGAAAAAATGGATTTTGATGCGGTAACGGTGGCGCCTTATATGGGAGAAGATTCCGTTTCGCCTTTCCTGGGATACGATGATAAATGGGTTATTCTACTGGCACTCACATCGAATAAAGGCGCTGATGATTTTCAGTATCACACCGAGGAAAATGAAAAACTCTTTGAAAAGGTTTTAAAAACATCACAGCAATGGGGCAGCAGCGACAACATGATGTACGTTGTGGGAGCCACCAGGGCTGAAATGCTTGCTGACATCCGAAAAATCGTACCTGAGCATTTTCTTTTGGTTCCCGGTGTTGGCGCTCAGGGCGGAAGTCTTGCAGCGGTGGCAGAACATGGCATGAACGATCAATGTGGGCTGCTGGTGAATTCATCCAGAGGCATTATTTTTGCTTCTGCTGAGGAGGATTTTGCTGATAAAGCAGGTGAGAAAGCCCAGGCACTCCAGAAAGAAATGCAAGGCTTGCTGGAAAAGGCAAATCTGATCTGATCCGAAAATTGGAAATTTATTCCGGCTTTAATGTTTTTAACAGGCCGCCTTTTTTAATACCGGGCTTCCACAGATAAGTATCATCACTTTCGTTCCGGAAAAAACCGGTATTTTCATCCAGCAGGATTTCTATCCGTTGATCGGGTTCTGAATTTGCAGCCCTGATGGTATAATCATAATCAAACGCATGTAAAATATCCTGAATCTCCCTGGCCTGATCACGCAGACTTTTTCTGTTGAAATTATCTTTCAGAAAACTCTCCATGTCCGATTCTGCGGCCTTAACCACATCATTCCCGGGGAAGTGATTCTCCTTGTGTTCATTCAACGCCTCGTACACTGCCTTTACCTGCATAACATCTTCATCAGGGCCCTCTGACTCTGCTGACTTTGCCTGATACTCTTTTAAAAGCGTTCGAAACTCAGTAATTGCATCCATCAGATTCAGCCTGACTTCCTCCTTGTTGTTATCGGTAATGTAACACAGCTTATCGCGGATCAGTTTAGTATCCACCGATGCCCGGGGATGCATATATACCTTAAACCGAAACGGGTTAAACTCCGATGTGATTTTTACAGACGCCTTTATCAACGCACAATTTTCTGCCTCTCTCTTTTCAACAACATCAAAATAATACCGTTTCCTTTCCTTTTTTCTGGTAAATGATTCGATGTAAAAATCAACATTTGAAAACAGGTCGGTTTCCCCGGCCTTTAACGGAACCCGTGCACTGATGCTCATGTACGGATATATGGTTTTACTCAGGGTTGGATACCAGATGTTGTTGATGATGTTTTCGACAGGCGATGCCTTGATTTTCCCGAGTTTGTATTCTTCAGGCATCAAAAACCAGACCTTTCCGTCGTAAGCCATTCCTTCCACCTGATGAAAGCCCATTTTTTCCATATGGGTTTTAAACTCCGGATACAAGCTTTCATTTTGTTTATCGGTACCGGTAAATTCTGCAAAACATTTAAATTGAAATCCCAGACGTGGATTGCTTTTCACCTTTATCCCGACAATGCTTTCTCCAGGATTTTTACTTTTGTATTCCCTGAATTTCATCACCTTGTTTTCAATATTGGTGCCTTCACCACCATCACGGATGTACAGCATTTTCCAATTCACATTTTTATAATCAGGTACACGCATGTAAATCCTGACAAAGCTCTTGTTGGTCCACCAGTAAATAAATCCCAGAATACCACCTGCCGTTAAAAAATTAGCAACAATACTGAGGATCTTATCCATGTTTTCAATGTTCATAAAGCACCGGATTGGTTATCAGGACAGAAAGATAGACAAATTTGCAGATTAGCACAAAAATATGCTTGTTATGGAACATGCTATAGTTCTAAATCTACGGATTAACAGACAACATATCACATATGAATTACCTCTTTAGTATTTTCTTCAAATCACTCCATGAACGCGTATTCAGCACATCTGCCTTTTCAAGCCAGCCGCGCCGTGCTTGTGCAACACCATAGCGCATGTAATTCAGGCTGTCTTTTGAGTGAGCATCGGTTGA
>CAYQMB010000191.1:0-4393 GCA_964418565.1 uncultured Bacteroidales bacterium
CCGGGATGAACTTTGCGGTAAAATGCATGCAGGGTATCACGGTCGGTAGGTCGTGTCAGAAATGTAACTGTCAGCCAAACGATGGTGCTAACGGCAACAATGATGATAAGTGTCCAGCCAAAATCGCGCTGATACACATCCATATCAAAGCCATAAATCAAAACAGGCAACACAGCGTATGGTGCCAGCATGGCCGCAATTTCACTCCAGGCATTGATGCGCCACCAAAACCAGCGCAGTATAAGCACCAGGCCTATACCGCCCGAACAGGCTATTATAAACTTCCACGCACCGGAAATCTGATCGAAAAAGCCGGTTACCAGAAAACTCAGCACCATCAGCAATACGGTGGTCCAGCGGCTCACTTTCACATAGTATTTTTCATCTCCGTCCTTTTTAATAAACGGGCGGAATAAGTCGTTGATAATGTATGAAGTACCCCAAACCGTTTGCGAAGCAACTGTTGACATAAAGGCTGCCAGAAACGCTGCCATAAGCAGGCCAAGCAGACCGGCAGGCAGGTAATCCCGCATTACCATGATGAAGGTTGCTCCTTTGTCGGGTGCATCGGGATACAGCACCAGGGCTACCAGCGCAACGATTATCCACGGCCAGGGTCTGAGGGCAAAATGCGCCACCTGAAACCACAGAGTTGCCAGCAGCGAATGCTTTTCATCTTTTGCCGACATCATCCGCTGTGCCACATAACCGCCACCGCCGGGTTCAGAGCCGGGATACCAGCTTGCCCACCACTGAACACCCAGGTAAGCAACAAAGGCAACCACTGTCATCTGTAATACACCGCCAACCGATGAGCCGGCAGACTCTCCTCCGATTTTCGGCGTAAACTCAAACACCCATTCGGGCAGCTTTTCTTTCAATCCGTCAACGCCGCCAATACCGGGTGCGTTTATAGCAACAATGGCAAGGGCAATGGTTCCTCCCATGGCAACAACAAACTGAAACGTATCGGTCAGACTAACGCCCCACAGCCCTGACAAGGCCGAGTACAAAGCCACAAAGGCAAGCAGACCGCCAACCAGCACCATCTGCATGGGCATTTCATTCCCTAACAGCATAAAGCTGTCCATTCCGTTGATCGTGAAATCGGGAAACATGACCTGTAGAATTTTCCGCATCGCCAAATTGACCCATGCAATTACAATCACGTTCATGAATATTCCGATGTACACGGCTCTGAAGCCACGCAGAAAACGTGCCGGGGCTCCGGAGTACCGGATGTTGACAAATTCACAATCGGTCATGATACCGGCCCGACGCCACAGACGCGCAAAGAAAAACACGGTCAGCATGCCGCCCAGGAGCATGTTCCACCACAGCCAGTTGCCTGCTATGCCGTTTTCCGATACGAGCTCGGTTACGGCAAGAGGAGTATCAGCGGCAAAAGTTGTGGCTACCATGCTTGTACCGGCAATGTACCAGGGTAAATTTCGCCCGGACAGGAAAAAATCACCGGTGCTGCGTCCGGCCCGCCGCGACATAATAATGCCAATGGTGATGCTAATCAGAAAGTAAAGCCCTATAATCAACCAGTCAATATGTGCAATAGCCATGCTTAACGCGTTTTTGTCGTATCTGTGAGCGCAAAAATAAGTTTATATTTGGATTCAGCTTGCTTTCTGTTGCATGAATTGTAATGCCACCATTCGTATTTAATTCCAGTGAATCCGGCCTGTGTCATCACAGACTTCAGTATTTGACGGTTGTCCACGGCCTTCTGACTTATCAACCCCTGTGTTAATAAGTCGGCATCTCTGTCGGTATAGGCAGCTTCGCCAAAGTGGTCGAAACCGGTTCCCATATCCAGTGGCTGTCCTGATTCACCCACAAGCGTGACATCCACTGCGGCTCCCCAGTTGTGAAGTGAGCGGGTCTGCGGTGGTGTAACGTACCAATGACGGCGTTTCAGCGGAATTTCACAGGCTTCCCACATCCGCTTTTGCACCGAAACGGGGCGTACAGCATCCCATACCAGCAAACGCAATTCCGGATACGTTTTTTGTAATATTGCGCTTGCTGCGGTAAGTTTTTGGGCCACATCCGGCTGAAGAAATGCTTTATTTAAATCGCTGTAAAGGTCAATGCCTAAGAAGTTTGACGTATCGCTGTAGCGCAGATAAACGCGTATACTTGTGTCCAGACTCTGTACATCAACCAGCCCCAGCGAATCGAGGGAAATGGCTTCATCGCTTTCCGTCGCTTTTATTATCTGTTTCGGTGTATCCTTGCTCTGCATAGCGTCAAATGCTTTATCAATTCCGGGCGCATCGTTCTGCTGACAGGCTGTTGCACTCATCAGCAGTAAAATTGCCAGTGTAAAAATAGTATGCTGTTTATCTCGCATAGGACAAAGGTAAAAAAAGGAATAATTCTTTTTATATTGATGTTTTGGCCGCCCCAAAGGCCGGTATTTTCCTTCGCTCAGGCTTGCTGTAAAATACGGCCTTTGTCGGTCTTCACCTTTTAGCTGCCCGCTGCCCTGCGGCTGCTGCAATGCTGCGTTCAGGGGCTTCCCGCTCCGCTATGCTCCGCGGCCAGACAGGCGTTGGTCGCCCTGAACGCAGCGCATCAGCACGCATTGCAGCGGGCAGGCTAACCGGTTACGCCCTGGCGGATGGTTTTTGCTGTGCATTTCTGACATTTGCATAAAATCATACATTTTTTCTCCTGAGTAAGGCTTGCATACCATATGCATAAAAAAACTTTTGCTATCTTGCATTTAAAATGTACGGATTATGGTACTGGAAATGTTTTTAATCATCATGGGGTCCTTGCTAATGCTGGTAGGATTGCTGGGTTGTGTCTTGCCGATTATCCCGGGGCCTCCCATCAGCTGGTTGGGTATATTATTGCTTCACCTGACAGAGAGGGTGCAGTTTTCACTTGAATTTCTGGTCATCTGGGCAGTAATTGCCGTTGCCATTACCATCATTGACAACATCATACCCGTTTACGGAACCAAAAAGGCCGGAGGCAGTAAATGGGGTGTGCGTGGAGCCGCTGTGGGCTTGATTATCGGTTTGTTTTTTGGCCCCATAGGTATTTTTATTGGTCCTTTTCTTGGTGCACTTGCCGGCGAATTGCTTTACTTTCACACGCAGGGACACAAAGATGAAACCATTCCCAAAGATGATAATGCCAAAAACAAGCGGGCATTTCTCTCTGCCCTGGGCTCATTTGTCGGTCTGCTGGTTGGCATTGTGCTAAAGCTGGTTGTCAGTGGCATATTGACCTTTAAATTTGTTCAGGCTTTATTTTAAACAATCAGGCACACTACCGGTTTTACTTCTGAGGTGTTAATGATTTTCCTACCTTTGTATTTTTAAATTTTATGAGTCCGGAAAAACGCATACATTACCTGCGACGTATCATAAACGATCGCCTTCCCGGCTGGGATGAACAAAAGAAATTCCTGCCCAAAACCCCTATACCCGGTGTAAAATACACCACGGACAAGGTGCAGGAGCTGCGCAAAGGCGCAGTGCTTGCTTGTCTGTATATTGACCAAGGTGAGCTGATGACCATTCTGATCGAACGCACCAAAGATACCAGTCCGCACTCAGGACAAATTGCCTTTCCCGGCGGCAAGTATGAAAAAGAAGATAAAAACCAGGTGGTTACAGCCCTTCGTGAGGCCGAAGAAGAGGTTGGCCTTCCACAGAATGAGGTAGAAGTTATCGGCCGCCTCAGCCCTGTGCGTATTCCTGTTAGTGGCTTTGAAGTTCTGCCTGTTATTGGTTTTTATAACGGCATTCCCGACCTCACACCAAGTCCGCACGAGGTCAACAGTATGATACAAACCCCGCTGATGCCTCTTATTGAAAGTCTCGAAACCAGAAATATCATTGTCCGCGGACACGAAATAACCACACCGGTTTTTCATGCCAACGGCCATATTGTCTGGGGCGCTACCGCTATGGTTCTGGGCGAACTAAAAGCCGTTATCAACAACTAATCCTTCCGTCTCTTCCTCTCCACATCGACATTCGACATTCACCCTTCATCAGATTGTTCCACTTTTCCGGATCCAATAAATCACATGCCTATAGTGCCCAATCCCTCCCTCTCTCCATCTCTTTTCCCTTCTCGAGGAGGAGCACCGATTCGCACCCTTCCTCCCTCCCTTGCTTCTCTCCCTTCCTCACCATCCCTCCCTGTTTGCTTCCCTCTCTTCCCCTCCAGGCCCTGGACCGGGCTTTGATGCAATACCACAAGATGAAGATCGAAGAGATCAACAAAATTATCCGGGAGCTGTGGACGCGGACGTACCGAGGCAATGATATCGAGGAAATTGCAATCGTGTCAGGGGAGGATGGGGGGGGGAGGGCGACACGCTCCTACAACTATCGAGTGGTGATGAAAAAGGGCCAAA
>CAYQMB010000192.1:0-4386 GCA_964418565.1 uncultured Bacteroidales bacterium
GCTCATCTAAGGTTTTCCTTATAATCCCTTATATGCCTTATATGGTTCATCATTACAAAAGGCCCTTATAATCCCTTATATGCCTTATATGGTTCAACATTACAAAAGGCCCTTATAATTCCTTATATGCCTTATATGGTTCAACATTATTATGGTTCATCATTACATAAAGGTCCTTATAATTCCTTATATGCCTTATATGGTTCATCATTACATAAAGGCCCTTATAATCCCTTATATGCCTTATATGGTTCAACATTAATCCGATAAATCTCTGTATAATTCATTAACATATGTTCGTTGGCCTTCTTTAAAAATATTGGATACATTAAAGTTGAGCAATAATCCTTCAGGTGCCTTCAATAGTTTCATGTAAGTCATTAACTGCGCTTCATGGACCGGTAAAATTCCTTCAATAGCTTTTAGCTCAACAGGCAGAATGTTTTCAACAAATAAATCACACCTTAATTCAGCTTCAATCTCAATCCCTTTATAACTTACAGGGATGATTAATTCAGATTGATAGTTTAGATTTCTTAAACTCAATTCATGTTTCATGCATTTGTGGTAAACACTTTCAAGCAATCCCGGGCCCAATGCTTTATGAACATCAATTGCTGCACCGTTTACCTGGTAAATCAAATCTTTTAAGTAGCTTTTTGTAATCATAATCGTTTAGCTTTTGTGAACCGAATAATAATTAAGTTAATAATATCTAATTGTTTTTTGTGTTCTGATGCTTGTAATTGCCTTACGGAACTGCTTCCCTGGGTTTTGACAAACACATCTCCACCAGGTCATCAATGCGTGCTGTGCCGGCACACATCACCGTATCAGCACCGCCCCAGTACAGTTTGACAGTTCCGTCATCTTCAGGAACAGCGCCACAGGTAAATACCACATTGTGAACGTATCCTGTGATTTCATATACTTCCTCGGGTTGTAAAATCCACTCATCACAAACAGCAATGATTACCGACGGGTCTTTCAGGTCGTGTAATGCTACACCCAGCCGGTACACGCTGCCGTCCATGGTTGGAAAAACACCGTGGTAGATGTTAAGCCAGCCTTTTTGGGTTTTTATGGGCGGAGCTCCCGGCCCGATTTTCATCTGATCCCAATGATACGGCATGGGCTTCATGATCAATTTGCTCTCACCCCAGTAAATCAAATCCGGTGAATAGCTTATCCACATAGACCAGGGACTGATCTCCGAATGCGGACGATCAAGCCGTGCATACAGACCGTTGATTTTTTCAGGAAATATCACAGCGTTACGGTAATCGGCCTGCGTGATAAGCGAAACCCTTTCGATTGTTTTGAAATCCTTTGTTTTAGCAAGGCCAATGCGAACCCCGTGTTTGGAATATGCGCTGTAGGTGATCAGGTATTCACCCTCAATGAATGTAATACGGGGATCTTCAATGCCATGCGCTTCGTACTCAGCAAATGTGCCACTTTGGGCAGGCAGCATAAATGGTTCCGGATCAACAGTAAAGTTATACCCGTCCTGAGAAACAGCTTTCCCGAGAATGGATCTGCCATTGCGGCGATGCGAACGAAAAATCATAACGTATTTATCCTGATGCTTAACGACGGCTGCATTGTGTACCGTTGCCACGGGATACGGGACATCATCTTTGCTTAGTACGGGGTTATTTTGATACCGTTGGATTAGACTCATATCTTGATTTATGGTGATGTTCAAATTCAAATTCCATGGCATTGAGAACCGTGATGTGGGATATCAGGTATGCAACCGTGCTTTCAGCTCCCTGATTCCGGTTGATACCACAGCGTTTCAGGCCGTCGCAACAGCCGCTGGTTTCATAATCATACAAGGGGATTCTCAGTTCATTTTCTCCCAGGTACCACAAGTAGGATGTGAACATTTTTTTCAGACAGCTCATGTCCCTGGTTGTTTTGTATGCCTGATAAAACATGCGCACACTGGCCATGGCATCGGTTGATTGCTGGTCAAATTCAGTGCGTTTTCCACCGTAGGGGTACCATCCGTCACTTCCGACAATGGAGAGGTAGCCTTTGCTCAGCGTGATGGAGCCCAGAAAGTCCATGCTTTTTTTCGCCACATTACGGGTGTATTCATCACCTGTGATTTCAACCGCATGGAACAGGCTGAGTGGCAGAATGGCATTATCATATGTCAACCTGTTTTCGAACCAGTCCCAGCCGGGTTTTTTGTTTGTTTCGTATGCGTCGGTTAGTTTTTTTGCCATTTGGTTCATTCTCTGCACCATGGCTTCATCTCCACCATAGCCTTTCAGATAATAACTGATGCCAATGATGGTATTGGCAATGCCTCTGAGGTGTTGGAGTTTGTCAAAATGCTGAATGCTGGTGGAAAACAAATCTGTACCAAACTCTTTATACGCCAGTTTTGGCGAATGGGTAATGAGATAGCCCAGCGCCCAGATGGTACGCCCAAAGGAATCTTCGCTTCCCTGCTCATCAAGGAAATCCCGGTTAAAGCTCAGAAAATTGCGGAATGTGCCACTATCCGTTTGCATGTACTGGATGTAGCTGAGGTATATCTGAATGTAAGGCAATACGTTGGGGTCTTTATCGCGCCGGTAGGACATCAGGGACATAATCAATGCTCTGGCATTATCATCCAGGCAATACCCTTCTTTCAGATTTGGGATGCCATAGCGGGCATGTTGAACGATGCCGGTATCGTCGGTAAGTCGTTTAACATGATCAAGATTAAAATCAGGTAGCATGGATGTATCAACGATGCGTTGCCCTGTGCTTTTATTGTTGATGTCAACATGTTGAATGCTTTCAATGAGTGACAGGTATTTGTTGCCAATAAGCTGCCAGCGTAAAGACTTTCCATATTCACTGGCTTTGTTTCGCAGGCTCACAGTTTTATGATGATTATCGAGCAAATCGTTAAGCAATGAGGCCAGTTCCCCGGAGTTCCCAAATCCAAAAAAGCGACCTCTTCCATCAGCCAGCAGTTCATTGGCGTGCCAGTAAGGTGTGGATAACACAGCCGCTCCGGCACCTACGGCATAGGAAAGGGTGCCACTGGTTATCTGGGCCTCGTTTAAGTAGGGCGTAATGTAAATATCGCATGCCCGGAGGTACTCAAACAGCGTTTCTTCATCCAAAAAGGTTTTAAGAAAAGCCACATTGGATTCAATCCCATGCCGCTTGACAAGCAGATTCAGGTAATTGCGATACTCTTCACCTGCATGTTTGAGCACATTGGGATGCGTTTCGCCAATAACCAGGTACAACACATCCGGATGTTTTTTAACCACGTCAGGTAAAGCATTGATGACAGTTTCTATGCCCTTGTTTCTGCTGATCAGGCCAAAAGTCAGCACCACACGGCGCCCTGTGAAGTTGTACTTTTCTTTTATTTCCTCATGCACCAGCCCCGGATAATAAGGGACCCCGTGTTGTATGATGGTGATTTTACTACCGGGTAAGGCGTAGTGGTTTTGAAGCATTATCTTTGCTTTTCGGCTCATGACTACAACTTTGTGTGCCAGTTTGCCAATTTCTCTGACAATGTTTTTCTGTACAAATGATGGTTCATTTAAAACCGTATGAAATATCACGATAACCGGGATTTTTAGCCTGTACAGCAGGGAAAGCACGTATACACCAAAATCACCGCCAAAAATTCCAAATTCATGATTGATAACACACACATCACTGTCACTCAGGTTTATGTTTTCAGCTGCATCAATATAATCGTTTTGGTATTCCTGCCGGATGGTGAATTTTACTTCTTCGGGGTATGCGTAGCTGTTTTCTTCCCCCGGATCATTGATGGCAATAACATCGGCAAGGTCGCTGATGCTAAGGTTGGCAGCATTGGCAACAATGGATTTGATTAAGTTGTTGGAAAATGTGCCAATGCCGCACTGGCGTGGGGGATATGTGCCTACAAAAGTTATTTTCATTTTTATAATAAAGGTCAAACAGTATACCTGATAGTGTAGTATACAATTATATCAGAAAAAAGTTATATGTTTGGTCAAAAATTTGAGAATTTGTTTTGCCTGACTGGGGAATGCCCTGCTACATTAGTATGAGTGTATGGCTTTGTTGTGCAGGACGGGACAAAATGTCAATATCAAATAAAGAAAAGTGCCACGCCCGCAACAGCCACAAACGCACCAATGATCTCGCGTGGGGTTACCCGTTCTTTGAAGATTATGACGGCTGGTAAAATGATGATAACGGGGGTTAATGACATCAATGTCTGGGCGATGCCGGCAGAGGTGAATTTAACGGCAACCAGGGAAAGCGTAACACCCAGGAAAGGCCCAAAGAAAGCACCTCCGGAGGTAAACAGCATGCCTTTGCCATCTCTCAGAGCGGAGAATACCTTATGCCATCGTTTCATAA
>CAYQMB010000193.1:0-4340 GCA_964418565.1 uncultured Bacteroidales bacterium
TACAAACTGACAGGCAAACAAAACAAGAGCCAGGGGGTTTTTTGTCCGTATTTTAAGGGCTTTGAGAAGGCCTGTGAAAAGAAACGCCAGCAGGTACCATGCGATGTAATTCCTAAGGGGAACGGTGTTGTCTTCCCAGCTCCACATATCCATAAGCGGGGCAACCACCTCCAGCACCAGATCATATGCAAGCATAAGGAGGGGAGCAAGCAGGATGCTGAGTATGCCTTTAATTTTAAGCATGTCAACAATGGCAAGTGTGGTGTAAACCAGAAACAACCAGTTTAACCCGATAAGCAGGGGAGTGTCGAACAGTTTTATGCTCAAACCACTACCATAACTGTAATGCCCGAAAATCAGACCGGTATTTACTCCCACGGCTTCAACTGAAAAGCCAAGCAGGTAAATCAATGCAAAGCCCAATACGGTCTTTTTGTTCCAGTTGTCATGATATATCCCCAGCAGATATGCAGCCAGCAGCAGGGCCAGAGGAGTTATCTGAATAAAAACATCCCTGGTAAAAGGAATAAGAAAGCCCAGGATCCCCACAATGTAGAAAATGATGATGAATTTTCTGACTTCGCGAACCGGTAATTTATTTCTGGGGTATAGTTTCATATGGTTTAGCAGGCTCTATTTGTTATGTTCTACCCAGATGAGTTCGGATGTATCAAATCCATGCGCTTCAGCTTTCCTGATGTATTGATTTTTTATGGACTCCGGTATGGTTTTTTCTCTGGATAGTATCCACAAATACTCCCGGCTGTCTCCTGCAACCAGAGCATATTGATAATCAGGATCAATGGTGATGACATTGTATCCGCCGTAAAAGGGACCGAAAAACGAGACCTTAAGC
Source organism: uncultured Bacteroidales bacterium (assembly GCA_964418565.1). GTDB lineage: Bacteria > Bacteroidota > Bacteroidia > Bacteroidales > ML635J-15 > JAQIBY01. Next base: position 857 of record CAYQMB010000193.1, read on the forward strand.
ATGGCAATGGTGTCGCTTTTTACGAATTTGGCTTTCCCCTCGGCTTTTTCCCAGGTTTCGTTTTCGTAATCGTATCCGCGGTTTACAACCTTTATTTTTCCATCATCCCTGATGCTGTATTCAGCAGTGGTGTTGTTCAGACCTTCTTCAAATTTAAAATCAAAGCGGGCAATTTCATACCACTTGCCAAGGTATTTTTCCTTTTCAAAGGGCGATACTGCGGTTACGCCTTTTGGTATGGTTGAACAGGAAACAAGTGATAATCCTGCAAACAGTACCAATACGTAAAATGCTATTTTTTGTTGTTTCATATGCAATTACTGATTTATGGTTTCGGATTAAAATGGTTTGCCTCTGTTAGCACACGTCCAATGATTTTTTTAAACCATACGGTATAATTTTCGGGATGGTTTTCAATGCCTTTCATTAATTCGGTGGGTTCAGTCCAGGTATACCTGCAGACTTCGGCAGGATTCGGGTCTGGTGTGCTGTCCGAAAAGCCCAGAAAAACATGGTCGAATTCATGTTCGGTTAAGCCCTTGTCCAGGGGGGCTTTATAAATGAAATCAAACAGCTTGTCAAGTTTGTGCTGGTTAATGCCCATTTCTTCGCGCAGACGCCTTACTGCGGCTTCTTGTGCAGGTTCTCCCGGTCGCGGGTGAGTGCATGCAGTGTTTGTCCATAAACCGGGGCTGTGGTATTTTTCAAGGGCACGCTTTTGAAGCAACAGGTGATGATCTGAATTGAAAATAAATACAGATACAGCTCTGTGCAGAAGCGCCTTTCTATGAGCCTCCAGCTTTTCCATTGTCCCGGTTTCGGTATCGTTCCGATCAACTAATATAACATCTTCCTGCATCTAAATTTGATTTAAATTATATAAAACCCAGACTTTAATTATGATCAGTTGCTTTCTGAAATTGGACAGACGCATTCGTTTTGAAAGCAATTCTTCCGGTGATGTGCGTTTTATTTTTTTGAACAAGCCATGATAGTAATGATAGGCTATGGCAACGGCCAGTTTTGATCTGCCCGGCAATTTTCTGATGCCCGGATATGCTGCTTTAAAATCCTTTTCGGTTGACTGTTCAATCTTTTTCTTGCTCTCTTCGTCCAGCTCATTAAGGACGATTTCCGGGAAATAAATGCGCCCAAGACCCTGCATGTCATCCTTCAGGTCGCGGATGAAATTGATTTTCTGAAAGGCTGCCCCAAGTTTTTCAGCCGGCTCCTGCAATTTTTTGTATTCACCCTGATTTCCGTTCGAAAACACTTTTAAACACATCAGGCCAACCACATTGGCCGAACCGTAGATGTAATTATCCAGATCCTCAGAATCGTTGTATTCGGATTGAAACAAATCCTGCTTCATGCTATCCATAAAGGCCTGAATGTGTTTCCTTTCAATCTTATATGTTTTTACCGTATCCGCAAAGGCTGTCAGCACGGGATTCGGACTTATGCCATATTCCATTGCGTGATGAAGATCATCATTCAGCTTATCAAGCAGGGCTGCTCTGTCATAATCGTGAAAGCTGTCTACAATTTCATCGGCAACCCGAACAAAGCCATAAATGGCATATATGGCATTACGTTGTTTTTTTGGTAATAATGAGGTGGCCAGAGAAAATGATGTGCTGTATTTTTTTGTAATCAGCTCAGCTCCGTCGTAACTGGTATTTATATATAAATCCACCTTCATAAGAGTCATACAAGATATCACTAAAAACACACAAAACGATAAAAAAGTTCATGAAAATTTTTTAAATCTTCTGCAAAAATGGTGAGAAAACCAGGATTTTATTAAGTGAAAGTAACTTGAATAGAATGATTTGCTCTATAAAATGATTTGGTCTATAATTTGATGATTTTATTGATAAAACAATGGTTCCCTGTTGTTCCGAAGTGCGGTTGGATGGCTTTACTTGCTGAATTCCCGGCAATCTTCCGATGGCGTATACACACCAGCGGCCTGTTGGTACACCAGTTTCGCCCCCAGGTGTCCGGTGTATGTCAGAAATGCCGTGCCGGCAAGCGATAATCCAATAAGAAGTATCAGGCTGAGCTTTTTGATTCTATTCAGAAAGCCAAAGTAATCCAGAATTACCACAACGGAAATGAGAGAAAACAAAGCAGCTGTTATGTATGCATTTGTTTCATGGGTTTCGAGTACTGTAGGATCGCAGATTTCTCGTGAAACAACAGCATCCGCTAAGGTTCCGGTAATGATTGCAAGCCAGCCTCCAATTGTTCCCAGGACAAACAGAAGCCGTCCGGTATTTTCAATAAACACCCTTCGGAAGATGATGCCTGCCAGAAATAAAACCACAGCAAGCAACAGAATTGCCAGAGGAAAATGAACCACTAAAGGATGCCAGACTTCCGTCCTCGGAAAATCAGGTAAGCCATTCATTTTATTCGAGAATTTTTACAGTCAGAGGATCAAGTCTTTTGCCAACTTTTTCCACCTTAACTTCAACCTTTTGCCCCTTTTCAAGTTCAGAAAAGTCAACCATCTTTCCATCCTGTGTCAGTTCTGTCTCGTCCGTAAAATACAGCTCCAGGGTTTTGTCCTTGTCTGTGCTAACGTAAATTTCTGTTTCATCAGGCTTGACTTTCTGAATTTCACCTTTATACGTTCCGGATTCTACCACGTCAGTATCACCGCTGCAGGATATGAGAAATGCAATTGCAGCGACAAAAGAAATTATAAGGCTGTGTTTTTTCATGACTTTTGTTTTTTCTGATTCACTTAAAACAACACCCCACTAAATAGTTTGTTTAGATTTTATCTTATAAAATGTGTAATTGTCCCTTTATTCGGATTTAACAAAGTGATGCCTTTCCCGTTGAATGAATGTTTTTAAATCGGTTGGTTGTTTTCCGGTAAGTTTTTCATAAAAGCCGGATATTTCAGGTTGCTTTTGAAAGCGTGGTAAAACGTGCAGCATAATCATAACGATAATCATACCCTTTGCCATGCCTTCCCGTTTTTTTATCCGGTAAAATTTTACAGGATTAACAGGTCTGTACCGAATGGTGTCTTCAATGTTTTGGTTTATCAAATCCGTCACGTCGCCAAAATCCCGGTTTTCCAATCCGGTTATCTCATAAGCCTGATTTTTATAATTCTCAAAATTATCGAGTAAAATTGCCGCAGCTTCTCCGATGTCTTTAATATCAACCCAGTTGAATTTGGCTTTTCCGGCAGGGAGAATGATTTCCCGTTTTTCTTTTATGTCTTTATGCAGGCTTGTGGTCAGATTTTGCATAAAATATGACGGTCTGAGAAAAATATAATCCGTACCGGCATTCTGAATCAGCTTCTCAATTTTGTTGTGAGGAATGACTTTGCTTTTTTCTGCCCCCTGCACGGATAAAAAAACGACTCCGTTGATGTTCTGTGTTTTTATGCTGTCAATCAGAGGTGTAAAATAGCGGCTGATGTCAGAAATATGCGGAGGACGCAAAAGAAAAACTTTGT
>CAYQMB010000194.1:0-4338 GCA_964418565.1 uncultured Bacteroidales bacterium
ATTCATAATACACATAAATGTACATGCTAACCATGACAAGCGCTACAAGCCAGTAGAGGTGATTTTGCTTTATCTGCAGGAATATGCTCACCACACCAAGCAGAGCCGCGATAAGCTCAAAGTAGTTTCCTGCAAGCCAGTCCCAAATTACATCCATAATGACGATCTATTTTTTCAGAAGGGCATCGTATTTTTTGGGATTTCTCAGCAGCTCCAGGGCTTTCAGGTAGGCATCGTTCATGCGGTTGTTGATCTGGTAAAACTCATTGGTTTCCCAGAGGTCTGATGCGATGAGGGACTTCAGGTGGATGTTAAGCCGTTTTATCTGATCCTCGTTCATGTCATCAAATGAGGCTTTCATTTCCTTTTTCTCACTGGCAAACGCTTTTAAAGCGCCAAGGATTTCCTCACTGACATTAAAGTCAGCATCGTAAGTGTCAAAATCCGGATACGTTTGGTTGAGTTCATCCCTGTTCTTATCCACGTACTGCACTGCAAAGCTAAATATCAGACCTTTGCGCATCAGTTCGCCATGATAATCAGACACCTGCGTTGTATCAAGCGGGATAAACACATCCGGCATAATACCACCACCGCCATACACCTTACGCTCTTTTCGCAATGTGCGGTACAACAGGGAATCCGGGAAATGTATGCTGTCTGAGTTGGTAAGTTCACCAGAATTGTAGCGGTCAATCAACTCGTGGCTGTAATCTTCCAGACCTTCTTTGTATGGTTTTTGGATGCATCTGCCGGATGGTGTATAATACCGGGCAACGGTGAGGCGTATCATGCTGCCATCGGGCAAGGGGAACGGGCGCTGCACCAGGCCTTTGCCAAACGTCCGCCGTCCGACAATCACACCCCGGTCCCAGTCTTGTATTGCACCGGAAACAATTTCACTGGCAGATGCTGAGCTTTCATTTACAAGAACAACAACCCGTGCTTTATCATACCGGCCATCGTCGGAGGCTTTATATTCACGTTTCGGGGAGTTTACGCCTTCGGTATAAACAACCATTTCGTTGCGTTCAAGAAATTGATCAGCCAGCCAGATGGCTTTATCCATATAGCCACCGCCATTGTTGCTCAAATCCAGGATGAGATCCTTCACGCCTGCTTCATCAAATTCGTCAAACACGTCATTGAGTTCTTCGTCGGTGGTTTTTGCAAAGCGATTTAGTTTCACATAGCCTATATCACCATCAACAACATAACCGGCGTTTACAGAAAAAATGGGAATTTCATCCCTGACAATGGTAAAATCGAGTAATTCATCTTCACTCCGACGCAAAATTGTCACATCCACTTCGGTTCCTTTTTTACCGCGCAACATATCGCGAACATCGGTATTTTTCAGGCCAATACCGGCAATGTCTTTACCATCCACTTCTATGATGCGGTCTCCGGCCATAATTCCCAGCTTTTCAGACGGACCACCAGGAATAGTAGCCACCACCATCAGGGTGTCTTTCAGGATGTTAAACTGTATGCCTATGCCTTCAAAGGCGCCCTGCAGGGGTTCATTCATGCGTTTTACTTCATCTTTGCTGATGTAGATGGAGTGAGGATCCAGCTCCTGAAGCATGGATACAATGGCGTCTTCAACAATCGCTTCCTGGTTTACTGTGTCAACATACAAAGAGTTCACCAGCGTAAGCACACGGCCAAACTTGTGAAGCTGCTCTGAGTAGTCGGTCTGAGCACCTGCCTGCACTGAAAACACCGCGATTAAGAGCACCCATATAGTTTTCCTTAAGAAATTCATAAGCATTATTTTTTGTAAAGATAAAAAAGCTGCTTCAAACATCAGGCCGAATGGGGAAATTTTAACAAAAACCTAAGGCTGCACCGATGCACAATTCCTCTGAAAATAGCGAAAAAAATTCTTGCAAAAGTATTGGAATTTTCGTATTTTAATGCAAAATGAAAGGCTAAGAAAACTATGGAAGGAATACGCAAAACTGCATACGCCGGGCAATTTTACCCGGACAGTCCCTCAAAACTTAAAAATCAGGTAGAAGGATTTTTTGAAGAAGCAAAGAAAAGGAAACACAAAAATGGTACAGCCCGTGCTGTCATTGCACCGCATGCAGGCTATATTTTTTCAGGACAGGTTGCTGCTGATGCCATTGTGCAAATAAACCCTGAAAGCATCAGGCGGGTGTTTGTCATCGGGTCATCACATCACCACCATTTTAGCGGTGTTTCTGTTTTTGCAGGAAAAAAATACGAAACCCCGCTTGGGGCACTTGCCATCGACAGCCGGACAGCAATGCACCTTATCAAAGAACATGATTTCATCGACTTTATACCAGAAGCACACCGAAACGAGCACTGCATTGAGGTGGAAATCCCGCTTATCAGGCATCATTTTGGTGATGTGGAAATCGTACCCCTCTTGATTGGTTCTTATAACGGGAACATCAGCAAGCAATTGTCAGAAGCTCTGAAGGGATTTAAAAATGATACAGATACAGCCTTTGTTGTTTCCAGCGATTTCTCACATTACCCTGCTTATGATGATGCCAGGCAAGTAGATGAAGAAACAGCACGTGCTATAGAAACAGGAAATCCCGAAGAACTGATTCACACCATCAACAATCATAAAGAGTCCGGCATATATGGACTGGCAACGGATTTATGCGGATGGACATCTGTGCTGACCTTGATGCATTTGTTTGAAGAAGACAAGCTGAACTGGAAAATCATCAGTAAGGCCAATTCAGGTGACAGCCCTTACGGCGGTCACGATCAGGTTGTTGGTTATGTTGCACTGGCTGCATTTAACACCAACAGTCGGCAAGAGTTTGCGCTTACCAATGAGGAAAAGAAACTGCTTCTTGAGCATGCCCGCAAATCCATTGAACACAAGTTTAAGCCACAGGTACCGTTGCCAGATTCATCAGAGATGCCGGAAAAGCTTCGTACTGCCTGCGGGGCATTTGTCACCCTGCGTAAAAACGGCAACCTGAGAGGCTGCATTGGTCATATGGGTGAAGATGAAGCACTGGGTGATGTCGTACAGAAAATGGCCATCTCGGCAGCTTTTCACGATCATCGGTTTTCTCCGGTGAGGGAGGAAGAGTTGGATGAGATTAAGCTGGAAATATCCGTACTTACTCCCATGCAGCGCATGGATGACATAAACGAGCTTGAGTTGGGAAAACACGGCGTATACATTCAAAAAGGAATCGCATCGGGTACATTTTTGCCGCAGGTAGCTGAGGATACCGGATGGTCGAAAGAGGAGTTTCTGGGTCATTGCGCACAGGATAAAACCGGTATTGGCTGGGATGGATGGAAAACTGCCGATGTGTATTTGTATGAAGCCATAGTATTTGAAGAAGACTGAAAACAATTTTAAATTATGGAACGACTAAAAGAAGCCGCTTATTATAAAGTTCAGAAAAACAAACAGATTCTGTGTCAGCTTTGCCCCCACATGTGCCGGCTTAAGGATAAGGAAATGGGCATTTGTGGCACCCGTATGCCTATAGACGGCAAGCTGAGAGCTTTGTCATACGGCAAAATCATTGCAGCCAACGCTGATCCCGTTGAAAAGAAGCCCTTGTATCATTTTATACCGGGACATTACACCTACAGCATTGGCACCGCCGGATGCAATATGCACTGCAAAAACTGCCAGAATGCTTCCATTTCTCAGGAAAAAATCGATCCTGAAGGCGGACCAACCACTCTGCCCGAAGACATTGTTGAAGACGCCAAAACCAAAGGATTCAAATCCATTTCGTATACCTACACCGAGCCCACTGTTTTCTTTGAATATATGCGTGATACAGCAAGTCTGGCACGTGAGAGAGGCTTAAAAAACATCATGGTAAGCAACGGCTACATCAACCCGAAACCGCTGCAGGAACTGATTCACCTCATTGATGCTGCCAATATAGACATGAAAGCCTTTAACGCATCTGTTTATAAGGAACTTACAGGCGCCCGCTTAAAGCCTGTATTGAAGAGCATCGAACGCCTGTATGCCTCACCAGTACATCTTGAGTTAACCTTGCTTTTAATTCCCGGCTACAGCGATAAGGAAAAGGATCTGGATGCCTTTTTCAACTGGATGATAACACGCGGGATGGAAAATGTACCCTTGCACATCAGCCGCTTCTATCCCACTTATCGCTTGCAGAATGTATCTCCGACACCGGAAAAACGCATTTTCGAGGTAAGGGAAAAAGCCATGGATGCCGGTTTACAATACGTTTATCCGGGAAATATTTCCGGTAGCGATGCCTTAAATACATATTGTCCGTATTGTGGAGAAATTGCAATACAGCGGGATTATCGTCAGGCTGAAAATCTGCTGGATGAAGG
>CAYQMB010000195.1:0-4268 GCA_964418565.1 uncultured Bacteroidales bacterium
TGCTGCCGACGATACATTTGTTATGATGGACTTTGCCGAAGGTCAGGAAGTATCCGTTATGGGTTACAATAATGCCTGTGTACGTCCGGCCGATACCGTTTACACACTGTCGGTTAACCGGGTTTACGTGAGCCTGGAAACAGACAATCCCATTGGTGGTGTTTGCGGACAGCAGGACGTAAATGCTACAGCCCATGGTGCTGATATGTATGAGTTCTTTGTGGATGGCAGCTCTGTCGGAGCCGCTTCTGCAGACAGTACCTATACATTTACACCGCAGTCCGGAGGCCACAGCATATCGGTTATGGGAACAGATATGGAAACCGGTTGTGCTGAAATGAGTGCTTCTACCTATATTGATCAAACTCCTGAGCCTGTGCTTACCAGCGAAGGCGATGCGTTTTGTGAATACGATTCTGTTCAATTATTCAGCAGCTCAGAAGCTAACAATCAATGGTTTCTGGATGGTGAACTTATCCCGGGAGCAAATGGAGATACATACGTTGCACATCAGGGCGGTGAGTATACCCTGGAGGTTAGCAACGGTGTTCCCGGTGGAGTGTATTCTGCCGGAGCAAATACATATGGACAGCTTGGTACAGGAAATACAAGCCAGGCTGTAACACCGGTTCTGGCTGATGCAGAAGCTACATATACCGATGTGGAAGCTGGTCACCTATTTGCACTTGCCCTCGACGATGCAGGACAGGTTTATGCCTGGGGAAATAATGATTATGGTAATCTTGGAACCGGTTCTTATGAACCTGTTTATGCTCCTGTAATGCTTTCCGGTATTGATGAGGCTGTTGATGTGGCTGCAGGTTATTATCATGCTCTGGCATTGCTGGCGGATTCCAGTATTGTTAGCTGGGGCCGAAATGAAGACGGTCAGTGTGGGTATGGTAATTATGCCGCCTCAAATTTTCCCACCGCAGTTTCCGGACTTGAAAACATCATAGCTGTAGCTGCAGGTGAAAGTCATAGCCTTGCACTGGATGCCTCCGGACATGTGTATGCCTGGGGTAAAAATCATATGGGACAGTTGGGAACCGGAAATCTTGTAACACAAAACAGCCCGGTACAAATCACTGGCTTGTCAAACATTGTAGAAATTGCCTGTGGTGCAAACCACAATATGGCCATTGATGCTTCAGGTAACCTGTACGTATGGGGCGCGAACGCAAACGGACAGCTTGGAGCCGGAGATTATCAGAACAGACTGTCTCCCGAAATGCTTGTGAGTATGCCCGGCATTACAAAAGTTGCCTGTGGTAAGCAACACAGCCTGATATACAATCAGTACGGCAAGTTGTATGCTACCGGCAGCAATGCTCTTGGTCAGCTCGGAGTGCCCGGTACAACAGATACTAATGTACCGGTTCAGGTAAGCCTGAGCGGTGTCCTGGTTCTTGAGACGGCACCTTCAGGATCGTATGCCATCCGAAATGATCACAGCCTCTGGGCCTGGGGACAAAATACATCAAGTCAGCTTATGCTTGGTACAAGCGGTAATGTGGCAGAACCACAAATGGTTGAGTCAATTACCGCAGTGGCTGATGTGGCATCCGGATCGGATTTTGCAGTGGCAGTACGGTATGATGCGCTGACATGCGAATCAAATCCTGTAAACATCGAAATGCTTGATGTTCCCGAAGTTCAGATACAGCAGAATGGCCTTGAGTTGTTTGTTGATCAGGGAAGTTCATGGCAGTGGTTTTTGAACGATTCTCCAATTCCCGGAGCAACTGATAACAGTTTTACTGTTTCAGCCGAAGGGGATTATACCGTATTAATTGGTTTTGAAAATGGTTGTGCATGGGAAACCGCTCCATACGGAATTGTTTTGAGTGCAGAGGACTACCTTGCCGAACAATTTGTTTCCGTTGCACCCAATCCATCCAACGGAGTGTTTGAACTTCAGCTAAATATGCCTGAAGAAGTAATACAGTCAATCATAGCGTATGAAATCATAACACCTGATGGCAGAATAGTTGACAACCGGAATGATTTTAAAGCAGAAACTGCCAGCATGTTTAATCTTAGCGATTACCGTGCAGGAATGTATTACCTGAAACTGATAAACGACAAGCACCACAGCTTGCTTATCAAAATAATCATCCGGTAAGCAAAGCGGTAAAGACATATAAAGCAAAAAACCACTTTCGTTTTCGAAGGTGGTTTTTTGTTGAATAAATCTGTATCAGATATTAATGGATGCTGATTTTCTGTCTGGTGGTTGAGCCTTCGATATCGCATTCGAGCACATATAAACCGGGCGAAAAATTGCGGACATCGAGTATGGCCTCCCGATTGTCAATATGACGCTCCGCAACTTTCTGCCCGTTGATGCTGTATAGCCGGATCGTGGTGATTTTACCACGGGCTTCAATAAAACACTTATCGTTCACAGGGTTTGGATAAACTGTTATTTCATGAATTGTATTGTCCTGCTGAATCGATAAGGCATCAGCTTCTGTGTAATTGGAAGGAATTCTGTTTTCATCATACCATGTGATGAGTGAATCCAGTTTCGGCTGGTAATTGAAATGCCCGAACTTGCTTTCATCATGTGGTATGTAGGCAAATAAGATATCGATGGTGTTTTTCTCTCCGGGTTTCATGGTAAATGGTCCCATGGCGCAAATGCCTCGGCGGTCGTCCGGTGTGTTGTTTTCCGTGGTTTCACTCCACGCTTCCTGAGGCACACCGTTAGTGCCTGTGCCCTCGGGGTCAGTTTCACCGGGAAACATATAATCACATGGCGTGTTGGGGTCTCCTCCACCTGAAATATGCCCGTTTCCGCCATAAAGTAAAGGCGTTGTGTCTTTCCAGTATCCGCGCATGTAATTGTAATATTCATATGCATCATCCGGATCTGTGGTAGCATTATTAGCACCCTGAACGCTGTTGTTGTAATAAATGAACTTACTCATTTTAAGGTTTTCATTATCCACAATGCCATCACCATCATTATCAGTGCCATCATCGTCAGCTTCAGGGCCCTGTAATATGGTAACTGTCTGAACCGGTGGTTTGCTTCCGTATCCAAGGTAATTCTGGTAGCTTTCGTCGTAGGAGTCGCCATTGTAAAAGTAAAATGAGTTTCTGCTGACATCACAACCAACATAATCATCAAAAGCATTCCCGATATCAGCATCCACCCATACCCCAATGTAAACACTGTCATATTGTTCCTGAGAACGGTTTACAATATTCACGCGCAGGTAAGTCTGATAATTCACAAGTTCAGTGTACTCATCCACCGGGTTATCATAGCGGAAGCCGTAAAAGGAGTGTTGCATTTCGATTCCCATCGGATTCCCTCCGGTTTCTTCGTTGGGATGGGTGTTGTCATTGTTGATCCACCAAAGCATCTGATCTCCGAGGATTTGAGGGTAATCACCATCATCGGTATTGTAAACCCCATCGTTGTTGTAGTCAACAAAGGGCGCAAGATTGTCAAATCCTTCTGGTCCGTTTCCCGGCCAGTCGTCCATATCCTCGGGAATCTCAAATAATTTTTCATCGATATTTTCGTAAATAAACTGTTCAATATCGAGCCGGTCAATTTTCCAGATGCGATCGTACTGATTGCTTGTGGCTGTGTCGCAAAAGGCCTCATTGCCTTCATCGGATTTTAAAGGTCCCGGCGCAAAGTCGTATACAGGCTTTTCAGAGCCATTCGTTTTACCGTAAGTTACGGCTGAAAGGTGCAACTCACCTGATTGATCGTAACCACCAACCCACAGGCCCGACGCAAAAATTGAATTTGTGCCTGAATCAATGGGAACCTGGTAATGCGGATAACCTATGCCATCCCAAAACATGGAGCCGTAGCTTTTTACTGTAGCCCCGACATTATTTATGTCAAGCGTTTTCAGGTTTCTGCTCCAAAAACCACTTTGGAAATTTTCATGCCTTGTCTTGTCCAGAATAAAACCTGCTATAGACGACCAGCCTGTATGGTAAATGGTACCATCATATCCCCGGCTGGCAGAGAGTCGTGAGGATGACAGATTTTGTTCCGGATAAATGTATAGCTGATGATTGTTACCGTTAAGCTGGTTGATGATGATTTGTGAATCGTGATTGTAAATGATATTAAGACTGCCATCAGTATCCACAGAAAAACATGCCCCCCGTGTGTCGTGCGTTGGCTCAAACCCTTTGTGACTGCTGAAATTCAGAAAAGAGTTGTTTTCCGGATTGTACCGTATGATATTGTCCCCGGTGCTTGTAAGTGTATTCAGGCTTATCCAGAGATACCC
>CAYQMB010000196.1:0-4239 GCA_964418565.1 uncultured Bacteroidales bacterium
TTGTGTGCCCCGGGTTCCGATGAGAAAACAAGTTTTCTCACTACACCCGGGGTTACAATGATGTCACCCACTGCGAGAGCCTCAGCACATCGCCTTCGGGGTTTAAAAGTAAAAATATCAGCCAGCAGGCGCCTGCCAAACTATCGGCTGAAACAAGCGCACCAAAAGCCAAATGTCTGTGTTGTCTGCCACCCGGACTGTATGCCTTGCCCGGCCTGCAACCTGCTTTTTCCATCAGGTTTATGACCAATGTGATAAAATTTATTCGGTACAATTTCTGAGTCTGTCAATAAACTGCATGCAGCGAATTGACGATATTAATTGTTATATTTCATAACGAGTTAAAAAAAAATGTATATTTACTACGAGAAGGACATGGCTTATCCGGCGATGATTTTTCAGGACAGATAAAAAAGATGTAATACTGAAACCACTTAAATGATTTTTTATGAAAAAGCACCTTATTATTCTTGGCTTAATGATGCTCATTGCGATTCCTGATTTTGCCCAGGAATTTGAAAATCTGTACTCTGGTCATCGTAATCAATACAGTTTGTTCTTAACGGATAGCCTTGTTTTTGTCGGTGGAGAAAATGCAATCAATATATACAGAACCGATGGAACCTTTAAGGAAACAAAATACGTTCAAGGGAATGTGTATTCTATTGTCAGCGATCAACAGGGAAAGCTACATTTTTCAGTTTATTCATATACTGATGGAGGTATCCTTACCTACGATGGCGATAATTGGGGAATGATTACTGCTGAAAATGGCTTACCTGATATGCAGGTGTATAAACTCGCTTTTGATCAGGATGGAAAACTCTGGGTTAGCTTTCAAGATTGGGCAGGAGAGCCTTCAACTTACCTCTCGGTTTATGATGGTGACGAATGGACTAACATTTCGGAAATAAGTGATTCTATAAGCATAACCAAAGCAGATGAGATAGTAGTTGATTCTCTGAACAGGGTTTTCATCGGGGTTAACACATTGGGAGTTGAGAGCAGGGCAGATATTCTGTGTGTTCACGATAACGATACCACATTATACACTTATGCCAATTCTGGTATCAATTTGGCTTGCAGGCATTCCTCCTTTGTCGACAGGAATAATAACACCTGGTTTGGTGGCTGTTTTGGCAGGTTAAGCCGTTTTGATGGCAGCCAATGGCACGTTGAGGCTCAGGACAGCCTGTTTGAGGATCAGGCGTTCTACAGTTTAGGTCAGAAAACAACCGGAGAAATGCTGCTGGGTACTCCAAATGGTTTGTTTTTGGAAAACGGTGACTCCTGGACGCAATACACTGCAGATAATGGGCTTCTTCTCAATTACATAACGGGCATTAAAACCGATGAGAATAACAACGTCTGGATGGCTGCTCTGCCATTTTATCAGGATGGAAGTCCTGACGGATGCCTTAGTCTGTTCTCAGGTGAGGCGTTCTCACATTTCCTGCCGGATACGCATTATGGTAATCCCCGTAATCTGCATTTTGCCGGGAATTCTGTTTTTTCTTTTGGAAATCAACATTCTCCTTACTTACTTTCAGGATTTATCGGAAACGCCTGGCAGGTGCACTGGCCTGCTGAAAATTATGCGATAAGTTACGCTTACGATGTTGATACGGATGCTTCAGGAAACACCTGGTTTGCCACACCTGATGGTTTGTTTGTTCAGGATGGTACGGACAATACAGAACAAATTGAAACCATCCTGGGCGATAGCATATCAATTGCAAGGGATGTTGCCAGTGCTCATAACAGCTTATGGGTGAATACAGGTTCTGCTTTGTATCAGCATTACCAGGATGAATGGACTATTGTAGATGTATCACCCCTCCCGGAATCGGGATTAATTGAAATCCACCCTGTGAATGATACTGAATTTTGGTTACATTGTTATGAGTGTATCGGAAAATACAATGGCAACAGCTGGACAATATACGACAGCAACAGCGGACTTGAAGAAGGGGTGTGGATAAATGATATGACGGTACATAACGACAGTGTCTGGCTTGCTACAAACAGTGGTGCTGTATTAATTGCTGGCAATGAAATCACAACTCACCTGTGTGACACAACTTCAGATACCGGATGCAGGCAACTAAATGCTGTGCATGTTGATGAGCGTGGACTTATCTGGTTCGGGCATCAGACCGGGATAAGTCTGTACGACATGGAATCGGTTACTGAACTGCATCCAGCTGGATACGAAGAAAATATCCTTTCAATAACAGAGGATGATAATCAAACCATCTGGGTATGCAGTCAAACCTGTATTTCGAGGTTCAGTTATGGTAATAATTCTGCTTATATACCTTTGGCAGAGCAAATGAGTTTGTACCCAAATCCGGCTGACAACACACTGAATATGGTGTTGCATAATGATTGTAAAGATGATTTTTTGATGATTTTTGATGCGCAGGGCAGGTTCGTGTTTAGCCAGGCTGTAAAGCCGGGACGCAATGCGATTAATGTACAAAACCTGCCTGCCGGATTGTATTTTACGCGACTCAGGCAAGCGGGCATGAGCGGAAAGTTTGTTGTGAGATGAATCGACTTTTTACGATTGCCCTGTTGGCCATATTGGTATTTGTTTGTTACTCCCAGTCAGCAAAATATTCTACCACCACATGGGTTTTTGGCTCAGTGGTGTAAAACTCATTGGAGTTGTACGTCCACTCCATGCTTTCAGAAGCGCCTCCGCTTTGGGTTGTTATAAAAAAGCGGTTTGCCAGATGCCCGAAATAATCAGCCTGAGCCCGTGGTGAATCCTGATCGCCGCCACTTGGATCTACCGGAATCCAGCCGTAATTGGGCAGGTATACTTCAGCCCAACGGTGAAAGACATCATCCATGCTGGTATCATCCCCACGCACAACCACTGAGCCAACATAGCGCGCCGGTAAGCCTGCAGCCCGGCACATGGAAATGTACACAAAGCTGTATTCTGAGCAGGAGCCATTGCCACGTTCCAGTACGGCAGGTGCTGTGTTCCAGCCACCGGACATTTCATAATACATTTTCCCCATCAGGTAATCGTAAATCTGCCTCGCTATGCGGTATGGATTTTTTTCATCACCAACAGCTTCTTTTACAGCTTTTTGAATTACAGGGTGATCGGTTTTGTATTTTTCATTGTTTTTCAGATAAAGAGATGTGATCTCATCTGGAATTTCATCCAGGCCACCCACCTTATCCGGAAAAATAAAATAGCGCACATCCCACAGTTTTACATCGTTTTCAATCACAACTTCGCGTGTTTCGCCGGCCGGAATGTTGGTGAAATTGAAATGTGCCGTTTTTTGATGCCATTGATCCTCCGGATAATCAGTTGGTTGCACTGAATAGTTTGGTTTGGATAAAAGTTCCTGATTATCGCGATCATCGCCCAAAGCATAATGGACATCCAGGCTTATCACATTTCCGGGTCCAAAATTGGTTGTCTGATGCGTGTAGCGTACCGTGTAACTTTTCGGGTCTTTTCTGCGCATGTTTTCATCGTCTTTGCGGATGATTTTATACACCGCTTTGTCCTGCCAGTCAACATTCCAAAGGTATTCACCATCCCACGCCAGTCCCCGCGTGTATTTGCCCGGAGCATCTGCGATAAGCAACACCTCACCGGTTTCGGGATGCATCATGTAAATCTCATCATGCCCACGATCGCTAACCCACAGGTAGGTCCCGTCGAATGTCAGTCCCATGCTGCTGCCAGCAGGAGCACGGAAGGATTTTATGGTGGTGCCGTCATCCGGACTGAACTGAATGATACGGTTGGAAGCATCATCGGCTACCCATAAATACTCACCGTCCCATGTCAGACCTGTTGGCTTTTTGCAGGGCAGATTGATCTGATGCAAAATATTACCTGTTTCTGCATCCAGCTTGTATGCCATCCCGTTGTAATTCTCCGCCAGCGGTATACCGCCTTTGATATCAATGCACCACAAATTACTGCCATCCCAGGTGAGTCCCATGGGCCAGTATGCCGGTGAAGAAATGCTGCCCGTATGCTCACCACTTTCCGGATCAATGCGTATGAGTTGGTCAAGTTTCCGATCAGCAAGCCACAATGAGGAGCCATCATAACACAAACCTGTTGGATAATCTGTTTTTGTCGAAAACTTATTGACAACTTCTCCCGTATAAGAAAAAGCAGTTGCATTGATTGTAATTAGCGCGAGGATAGTGATGACCTGTTTCATAATGTTGTTTTTGTGCCAATATACATGATTA
>CAYQMB010000197.1:0-4180 GCA_964418565.1 uncultured Bacteroidales bacterium
GAAAATAGCAAAAGAACAACCGGCTTTGTTTGCAGCAGCAAAAGAAAAACTTAAAAACTGGAAGTTATCCGATAAGCAACTTGCAAATATTCTGGAATCCGGAGAAATCAAGGAAAACTTTCCGGTAACAGCAGACATAAGCGGCTATGTAAGCAAAAAAATGGTAAATACCGGGGATTATGTGAGCCGAGGTCAGCCCCTATATGAAATTGCTGATTTGTCAAGCGTGTGGGTGCTTTTTGATGTGTATGAATCGGATATGCCTTGGATAGAAAAGGGCGACATGGTGAGCTTTACCATTGCATCGCTACCGGGTGAAGAGTTTAAGGGTGAGATAAGCTATTTGGATCCGGTGATAGATCCGAAAACCAGAGTTGCAAAAGCACGTATTGAATACAAAAATCCCAATGGAAAGCTGAAACCGGAAATGTTTGCCTCAGGCACAGTTAAAGCTGAACTTGATGGAAAATCAAATGCACTGGTTGTTCCCAAATCCGCTGTAATGTGGACAGGGAGGCGCTCAGTTGTGTATATCAAAAACAACTCAGCCAAAGGCGTTAATTTTGTGATGCGGGAAGTTTTGCTTGGTCCTGCCCTTGGTGACAGCTATATTGTTGAAAACGGTATTAAACCCGGTGAGGAAATTGCTGTACACGGCACCTTTAGTATTGATGCCGCAGCCCAACTGGCCGGAAAACCCAGCATGATGAGCCCCGATGACGGACAAGCCTCCACAGGCCATCAACATGGTAGCCAGACTTCCGGGGGGAAAGAATTGTCTCAGGCAGATGAAACTGACAAGGCATCCCGGACTTCAGAAAGCATGCAACTCAGCGAGGCAGCAAAAAAAGCCCTGGAGCCACTGTACTCAGCCTACCTTGAGTGGAAAGAAGCCCTGTCGGAAGATGATTTTGCCAGAGCACAAAAATCTGCCAAAAGCATGAAAACCGTGCTTACAGCTATTGATATGGAAGTTTTTGAAGGAGATGCTCACATGGCCTGGATGGAATATCAGGAAGAACTTAAAAAAGGCCTGGAACACGTGCACCATCATGATGATATTGAGCCATTGCGTAAAAGCTTTCAAAAGGTATCTGTTAGCATGATTGAGATGACGCAGGCATTTGATCCGTTGGATGATATCATTTACGTGCAGCACTGCCCCATGGCCGATAACGATAAAGGTGCCGACTGGCTGAGCACAGACAAAGAAATTAAGAACCCATACTTTGGTAGCTCAATGTTGAAATGCGGAGAGATTACCAGAGAAATTAAATAAATGTTTAATCTTTAAAATTGTAATAGTATGAAAACAAAAATGTTAAGTTTATTAGTTATTTTCTTTCTGAGCAGCGGTGCATTGCTGGCTCAGACTAAAACAAGCGAGTTTGAAGTCAAAGGTAATTGCGGTATGTGTAAAGACCGTATTGAAGAAGCTGCAAAATCAGTGGATGGAGTATCCCGTGTAAACTGGGATATGGAAACTGCTATGCTGCAGGTTAGCTTTGACACATCCAAAACATCGCTTAATGAGGTACAGATGGCCGTTGCTAAAGCAGGGCATGATACGCCAATGCATAAAGCTGATGACAAAGTGTACAGTAAGCTCCCCAAATGCTGCCAGTACGATCGCAAAGATTCCGAAGAGGAAATGGACGGCCATGAGGGCCAGGATGAATAATTTCTACAGTCAAAAAGGCTGCCTGAAAAAGGTGGTCTTTTTGTTTACAATTTGACCAGTCAAAGGGTAAAACAGACCTGCTAATACTGATTCCGCATGATCAGGCTCTCCAATCTTCAGATCTGGTATCACATCATTACCCTACCCTGCACCTGACCTGTATTCATTAACCAAAATCACGATCTTCGGGAAGATGATGAATGCATATTTTCAATAAAATGAGATGCCAAAACTTTTTGATACCAGGGTATTGAGCTCATCGATTTCTGATAATAATGACCCATGGGTTTGCTGAAGTGTGGATTCGCCATTGTTTTTCTGCATGAAATTATGGATTTCGACTATTTTAAAATAAAATGACTGTGATTGCAATCTAAACGGCAAGCTTGCAAACTGTTTTTCAATGTTGAGCTTTTTTTGTTTAACGAGATTGATTATTTCCAGGGCAGAATCAAAATCAAGTTCCTTATTCTCAATCGATTTTAAAATTTCGCACTTAAACAAATCGCATTGTCTGGGCCGTTGAGAATAAATATTGCAGCCATCAGCATCCAGATTACTACAGGGTTGAAAAAACAAACCGGAATTTTCAAACGCTTCAATGTCCTTCAATGTCCGCATAACCGACAGTTCTTCTTTGTCAAGCTGAACAAAGCCGATCAAAACACCATCACAACATAAACCGCAGGACAAACAAATATTCAATGATTCACTCATGCTTTTTTATTTCAAACGTCTGTTTTGAACTGGCATACGAAAGCATCCGGTATGATTTGTCTGACCTCTTGCCTACAGATATTTATTCAGGTACAAACCTAATCAAAAAAACAACAGGCTACAGATTTATCTACAGGGCTGTACATGAAGACCATTGATGAATCCGCCCTTTTGTTTTCCATTTATGCATTAGCTTGTTTGCAACTTTTTTCTTTTATCTTTACACCAAAGGGATGTTTATGAATCATTTTGTGTTTGTAGTCTGTGGCAGTCGTGAGCATACCGATACGCTGAATTTCAGCTTGAAATTCCTGCGGCATTTTTCACGTGCACGTATTCACGTACTAACAGACACCAGCCGAAACGAAGCTTCCATTGAGCACGATATAATTGTGGATGTAAAAACCCCTGAACATCTCGACCACCATCAGGCTTCCATTTTCCTGAAAACCTCCCTGCATCGCTATTTTGACATGAAAGCAGGTGATTTGTATTGTTATCTGGATTCGGATGTGATTGCAGTATCCCCAACGGTGGATGAGATTTTCAATTTGAAACCTGAGCCCGTTTTGTTTGCCCGCGACCACTGCCCTTTTGAAGAATTTAGTCCCATGGCCATGACCTGCAACTGCCAGGAAGAGCAGGAAACTCACAACCGGGAGTTTTTTGCAGAAATCAATAAATATTTTCCTAGAAATGTTTTTTCCGAATCCCACAACATTAAGGACAAGCAAGAACTTGAAGCTGCTTTTTCCAGCATGAAACAAAACAGTCTTAAATCGTGGATGCAAGCCCTGATGTATGGTTTTAAGCGCTACCTGCTACCGGTAAAATATTTTCGTTTTGCCGGATTCCGTTTCAACAAAAAAGACCGGTGCTGGCTTAATTCAAAACATGAAGTCATACATTTTGATTTTGCTTACCATTCAAAGCGTGTAAAAAACCTGACCGGTATATGGCTGGATCCAGAAACAAATCGCTGGTACAACGCTCAGAACAAGGACATCTCCCCTGTTGTTCCGGCTTGTGAGCATTTGTCTGAACACATCAGAAACAAATACGGGCATGATATCCCCGGTAACTGGCGACACTGGAATGGCGGTGTGTTTTTGTTCAATCAGAATTCTGCGGAATTTCTGGATTACTGGCACAAAATCACCATGGAAGAATTCACAGATCAGGCCACCAAAACCCGCGACCAGGGAACCCTGGCAGTAAGTGCCTGGCATTTCGGTCTGCAAAACATGAAAACCCTGCCTGTTCGTTTTAACTTCATCACAGAGTACCAGAATCCCGACACCATGTGGGATGCAGAGAAAGGCTACACCATGAATGGGTTTAAAACCACCTTTGAACCAGCTTTTTTGCACGTGTATCACCATTGGGGTGATGAAAGCTGGGACATCTGGCAATCTGTTATGAAAATTGCTCGGGAAAGAAAGATTTTATAATAAACATCAGGACTTTTCGTTAATAAAATCTAAACGGAATTAACCCGCACGTATGAAAAACAAACATTTATTTCTTTTGCTTCTTGCTTTATTCTTTCTCTCATCCTGCGAAAAAGATGATGATTTCGGGAATCATCCAGCTCACATTCGCTTTGTGAATCATACAAACATGACACTCGACAGCATAAAAAATACGTTTTCTGTCATTCCGGGTCATGTTGGAATGATCACAAAAACATATACCAATTTGCATGCTGGTGACACAACTGAATACCAAGAAGCTGACAATGTTTCTGATATGCTCGAAATTGAGATTTTTGCTAATGATACC
>CAYQMB010000198.1:0-4162 GCA_964418565.1 uncultured Bacteroidales bacterium
TAACGCCACTGCCCGGGTTGTCGGCTCTGAGGTCGTAGAAGATTTTACCGCAGACGGCAGTGTCTTCGGGGTCAAGAACAATTTCAGCAGTGGGTTTACGCCAGAAGGTAACATACACGGTATCCATGCTGGTACACTCGTCGTTGGATTCCTGCCAGATGAGTTCAACTTCACCGTAATCGCCGTAGCTAATGTGTGACTGTGGATCATCGGAATCATCGTAAACAATTCCCGGCTCATTAAGCCACCCGCCGTTAAATCCTGCAGTAACGGCATTCAGACTTGTTGTGTCTCCACAGACATCAAAATCTTCTCCGGCACTGATAATCGGTTTTTCTTTAAAATTAATCCACACGGTGTCCCTGTCGGCGCAATTGTAAAGGCTGTTGTTTTCACGCCACTCAAAGGCATGCATACCGGCGCTGTTAACGTTGACCATGGTTTGTGCTGAATCGGGTTGGGTAATGTTGGCATTTGAAGCGCTGATGTCCGGCAGTGTCTGCCACATTCCGTCCTGTATATAGGCTTCTGATGATGGCAGGCTGTAAAAAGCTTCCAGTTCGTACTGCAGGCCGCAGATTGAATTGTCAGGACCGGCGTTGGCTGTCGGGTTTTTGTAAAAGGTTGCATAAAGTGTATCCAGATCGGTACAACCGGTGTTTGTCATGCTCCAAATTAACGGGACAGTAACATGAGCTGAGTCCCCAAATGCACCTGGTAAAACAGAAATTTCGACATTTGGATCTGTAGGTGATCCGTTAAAAGTTACGCCACTAAGTGACGAAATCCATGTGCCTGTTGCGAAGCCGGTTCCGGTTGTGTCAGCGTCCAGGGTAAGCGTATTCCCGCAGATTTCGGGTTGATCATCATCGCCAACATATGCGAATGGTTCTTTGCTAAAAGTTACCTGTGTTTGTGCTTCGCCTGTGCACTGTACACCACCGGATTCATTGGTTTCAGACCATATAAAGGTATAGGTTATTGAGTTTCCATCATAATAACCAACGGAAACAGTGGTGTTGGGCGAATTTGGTGAATCAAAATTCGGGAAGACTTGCGTACCCTCATCGTATGCTGTCCATTGGCCATCGCCAATAACATTGGTAACGTTCAGGTCATAGGTTTGTCCGCAGGTGGTATCTACACTTTGTGTTATGACAGGCTGAGGAGCCTGAATGAATGTGATTTCTACAACATCATCATCAGAACAGCCATTATTTGATTCTGTCCAGGTGAGATAATGTGTACCGGCAACATTGGCAGTTACTGTTGTTTCAGGATCAGTAGAATTGGTAAAGTTTACCTGGTTGCCTGTCCAGTATCCGGTAGTTCCAGTCATACCCGGAACTGCCTGCAGGGTATCAGTCAGGCCGCATACGGTATTGTCTGGTCCTGCGTAGGCCGTTGGTTTTTCAATGAAATGAACAAGAACCTGATCGCTTGCAGTACATCCCTGATTATTAACTGTCCAGCTAAAGGTCACATCGCCGTAATTTCCTGAAAGCACAGTGATGGCGGTGTCGGTAATTGATGATCCGGCTACAGGTGAAAACGGGCTGGAAGATGACCAGGAGCCTGTCATACCGGGATCCGGTTCGCTGGCAAGCAATGTGGCTGTTTGTCCGCATACAGATAATTCATTATGGATGACGTGGGCAATAGGTGTTGCATGCCATATTACCGGGGTTCCCTGCGATTGAGAATAGCAACCATCTGTAGGATCAGGGAAGCCGCTGCCATCATCATTTCCTGCAACTGCAGAAATGTAATATATGGTTTCATATTGCAGTGCCGGTATGGCTGATTTGCAAAATTCAGTGGTTGAATTGGTCGCGAATATTGTCTGAGGATTTTCACCGTCGTGAAGGATGAAACCAAATGCATCATCTCCATCGAGTGTTTCATTTCCACTATGAAGACCAGGTGCAGTGCATGCACCCTGACACAGGTTTACGACATCCAGGCTTGACATGTTTCCGGCATCGGTTGTGCAGTCGCAGTCATGAAATCCGGTAAAATTAAAACTGTTACATCCGTTAAGGTCAGCCACATCCAGATCATAACTTGTTCCTGAGGGATAACTTTCTGAAAAGCTACCTGTATATGCGGTGCCGTTTACAACAAAATCTGCGGGCTGCCCGTCGCTGTCAGTTATGTCAAAACTCACTGTATAATTGTTGTTCCCTGCATCACAAACGTTATCACTAAAGTTCGATACCGAGATGCTTGGATGAACTGTGATGTCAAAACTTTCGGATTGCGTACAACCATTGGCATCTGTAACAGTAACTTCGTATGTTCCGGATGCATCCAGTGGAACAGAGCTTGTTGATTCACCGGTGTTCCAGCTATAGGTGTAAGGTGCCGTACCATTTAATACTTCAACGGTTGCATTGCTGTTGTCACCTTCACAAATGGGTGTTTGATAATCAACGTTTATATCAAGATTTGAATAATCCACAGCAACGCTTGCGGTTTCCTGGCATTCTCCGTAGATTACGGTTACGGTATAAGTTCCGGGGCTGAGATCTGTTGCTGTCTGAGTGGTTTGAACGGGACTGGTACTCCAGGTAAAATCGCATTGTGCAGGGTCTGCGCCTTCAACTTCTGCTGTCGCACTAAAAGGTCCGTTGCAGATATCTCCGGAAGCAACTGCATCTACCGTGATGCTACCTTCATCCAGTATAGTGAAACTGATAACGGTATCCTCACAGGGTGTATCATCACTAACCGTCACCGAGTAATCTCCGGCAGCCAGATTGTCAACTGAGGCTCCGCTGGCGCCATTACTCCAACTGTAATTTGGGGTACCACTACAGGATTGCGTTACCGTTATGGAAGCTGAACCTCCACTTCCGCACATTGCATTGGTTGTGTTAAGATCAACATTTAAGGCTGGATCAATAAAGGGAGCAGCAAAACCATACGTGCATAATGAATTTCCGGAAAGCATGGAATAGCCATCCATAGCCAATACATAATCCCCGGGAGGAAGGGTCTCTGAAAAGGTTACTGTACCCGTGCCGTTTGCACAGCCGTAATAGGTGCCGCTGGAATTTGGTGGATCACTTGATGGACTGCCTCCTATGCCAGTGCAGTCTGTACCGTTCCATGAGTAAACTGCAAACTGGATTTCCGCGCTTTCTCCCATTCCGCCTTCATTTGAGCTGCATTCTCCGTTTTCTGCAGTAATGGTATAAGGCTGTTCATCTTCTGCGGTAACTGTGAAATGGTAAAATATTGAGTTGTCTGTGGTATTCCAGCCACAGTCTTCCGGTGCCTGTATATCCCCACCAGTGGATAAAATGTTGCAACCGCCGGTGGTCAGTTCTGCTGGTGTATCGCAGTAATCCTCTTCCATATCAAGACGTACAGAGGCTGCAATAAACAGGTTTTGTGCCAGGTTGCCTTCATCCCAAACCCGCATGTAAATGGTTTCACCGGGTGTGAGCCCTGATATTTGCTCCCATCGTATTTCCGCATTTTGCATAAACCCACCGTCGCCTGTAAAGCAATCCAGCAAAACGAGGTTGCTGCAATTGCTCCCACTGTATATGGCCATAGCTGGTGACGATGAACTGGTCATGGGTATGTGGTCTGAGTTGAAAGCATGAAATGCCATTGTGTTGATACCGGCAGGTACGGTAAATGTGTACCATAAGTCGTTTGAACTACCGCTGCTGAAACTGCCACAAGTGGGAGCAGGTGAGCTTGTTGAGGGTGTGGCTGAGCCGAGGTCTATACTCTCTAATGCCATCTCCCCGCAGGTTGAATATTGCTCAATGGGAATGTTAACAGCATTGTCACATTCATCTTGTGCAATAAGGATGTTATGGGTAGATAGTAACCCTGCTAATACGATAATGATTGAGAACCTGATATACATAGTACACAAATTTAAATTGTCCAACATGTGGTAACCATTTTGTATAGTTGCTTAGGCGTTTCTCCGATACCATTTCAATCTGTTAATGATGCAAATATGTTTCCTTGTCTAAGAAACCACACAAATGGTTTTCCTGTCTGCTTATAAAAATACAAAAAAAAGGCTGGATTCTTAAAAAAAATCCAGCCTTTTTTATAAAATTATATCAGAAAGGTGTTTACCGTGTCAAGTGAAACGGCCCTGTGAGTTCGTATTCATACCCGTCAATGCCAGTGG
>CAYQMB010000199.1:0-4158 GCA_964418565.1 uncultured Bacteroidales bacterium
CATGGAAGGCAGTCGCGGTGAACCTACCGTTAAACCTCCCTTCCCTGCCGAATCCGGTTACAGGGAAAAACCCACCAACGTGAACAACGTGGAGACATTTGCCAATGTTCCCGTTATCCTTCTTAAAGGGGCAGAGTGGTTTAAGCAGATAGGTACGGAAAAAGCCTCCGGTACCAAGGTATTTGCACTGGCCGGAAAAGTAAACAACGTTGGCCTTATTGAAGTCCCAATGGGAACAACCCTGCGTGAAGTGATCTTTGAAATCGGCGGTGGCATTAAAGATGGTAAAAAATTCAAAGCCGTACAAACCGGCGGACCATCCGGCGGATGCCTTACCGAAAAACACCTGGATACTCCCATTGATTTTGATAACCTCATTAAGGCAGGCTCCATGATGGGATCAGGTGGAATGATTGTTATGGACGAAGATGATTGTATGGTTTCTGTGGCAAAATTTTACCTCGACTTTACCGTTGAAGAAAGCTGCGGAAAATGTACACCCTGTCGTGTAGGTAACAAACGCCTGTACGAAATGCTCGAAAAAATTACCGAAGGCAAAGGCACAATGGAAGACCTTGACCTGCTGAGAAACCTCAGCTCTGTTATTAAGGATACATCCCTGTGCGGTCTTGGACAGACATCGCCGAACCCTGTGCTCTCAACCATGGATAATTTCTATGATGAGTATCTGGCTCACGTTACCGATAAAAAATGCCCGGCCGGACAATGTTCTGCTCTAAAACAGTACATAATTGATCCGGAAGCATGCGTGGGTTGTACAGCCTGTGCCAGAGTGTGTCCGGTAAATGCGATTTCCGGCGAACGGAAACAGGTACATGAAATCAACCAGGAGATTTGCATCAAATGTGGTGCTTGTTACGACAAGTGTAAATTCGACGCAATCAGCATTAACTAATAAAAAGAATCGATACAATGGCTAAAATAAATATAACAATCGATGGTAAAGCCCTTCAGGTAGAAGAAGGGACAACCGTTCTCAAAGCTGCCAGAGAAGTGAATGTCGAAATACCGACACTTTGCTATATGGAGCTTGAAGATATGTGCATTGAGCACAAGCCCGGTGGATGCCGCATGTGTGTGGTTGAAGTCGAAGGCCGTGGTAACCTCGCACCCTCATGTGTTACCAAAGTTTATGAAGGTATGAAAGTTAAAACCCATACGGCACGTGTGCTCAATGCACGCAAAACCGTTCTTGAACTTATGCTTTCTGATCACCCTTTCGATTGCCTGGTGTGTGCGAAAAACGGAACCTGCGACCTGCAGAAAATGGCTCAGGATCTTGGCATCAGAAAAATTCATTATCAAGGAGAACAATCTACCTACAAAGAAGACTATTCTCCTTCCATCATCCGCGATATGGACAAATGCATCATGTGCCGTCGTTGTGAAACCATGTGCAACGATGTGCAGACCTGTGGTGTGCTTTCCGGTATTAACCGTGGTTTTGAAGCAGTTGTCGCTCCGGCTTATGAACAAGACCTCGAAAAGTCACCCTGTACATATTGCGGACAGTGTATCGCTGTATGCCCAACCGGAGCCCTTACTGAGGTAGACCACTCCAATAAAGTTGTCAGGGCACTGGCAGATCCAACAAAAACAGTGGTGGTACAAACTGCTCCGGCCGTACGCGCTGCACTGGGTGAAGAATTTGGCATGGAAGCCGGTACCCTCGTAACCGGGAAAATGGTTGCTGCTTTGCGCCGCCTCGGGTTCGATCAGGTGTTTGATACCGATTTTGCTGCCGACCTTACCATCATGGAAGAAGGTACCGAGCTTCTCGATCGCCTGACACGATACCTTGACGGTGATAAAGAGGTAAAATTGCCAATGCTTACATCCTGCTGCCCTGCCTGGGTTCAGTTCTTTGAGCATCAGTTCCCCGAAATGAAAGATATTCCCTCTTCTGCAAAATCACCGCAGCAGATGTTTGGCGCTATTGCCAAAACATACCTGGCAGATAAGATTCATGTGAAACGCGAAGACCTTGTGGTGGTTTCTGTCATGCCATGTGTGGCGAAAAAATATGAATCACAGCGTGATGAATTTAAAGTTGACGGTAATCCCGATGTGGATTATTCAATCTCTACCCGCGAACTTGCTCACATGATCAAGCAAAGTCTTGGTGGTATTAAAGACCTTCAGGATGAAGATTTTGATAAACCCATGGGTGAGTCAACCGGCGCCGGCGTTATTTTTGGTGTTACCGGTGGTGTGATCGAAGCGGCTGTGCGTACAGCCTATGAAATTCATACCGGTAAAGAATTGCCAAAGGTGGATTTCGAAGAGCTGCGTGGCTTTGACGGTGTACGTTCGGCAAGCGTTGATTTTGGCGGGCAGGAAATAAACATCGGTATTGCTCACGGCCTTGGTAACGCACGCAAGCTGTTAGAGGAAATCAAGCGGGGAGAATCGCATTACCATGCTATAGAAATCATGGCATGCCCCGGTGGTTGTATTGGTGGTGGTGGTCAGCCGCTGCACCATGGTGACAGCAGTATCATTAAGAAACGTGCTGAGGCAATTTACAAGGAAGATAAAGGCAAAAAACTCCGGAAATCTCACGAAAACCCGGAAATTGTGAAGCTGTATGAAGATTTCCTTGGCAAGCCGATGAGTGATAAAGCCCATCACCTGCTTCACACCAATTATTTCGACAAAAAGAAAAAAGTATTCATCGAATCCTAAAACAAGCGATTATGTCCAGTGTTAAAGTAAAACTCAAAGAAGCGGATGTAAAAAAGATACAGGAAATCTGTACCGCTTTCAATAACGATCCCGGCGAGTTGATCAACGTGCTTCACAAAACTCAGGAGCATTTTGGTTACCTGCCTTCAGAAATACAGGAAGTTGTAGCTAATGAGTTAAATATGTCCGAAGCCAAAGTTTACGGTGTGGTAACATTTTACTCATTCTTTACCATGACACCCAAGGGGAAACATCCCATTTCCATTTGTACCGGTACGGCATGCTACGTACGTGGTGCTGAAAATGTTCTGGAAGAATTTAAAAAAGAGCTTAAACTGGAAGTGGGTGAAACCTCCGCCGATGGAAAATTCTCCATATCCTGCCTGCGCTGTGTTGGCGCTTGCGGACTGGCACCTGTAGTGCTGATTGGAGACAAAACCTACGGCCGGGTATCTCCCGATGAAGTGAAGGAAATTCTCAAAGAATACGAGGATTAATACAATTCTCATGCACTTACAGTAAATTTTTAGTTGATTTGGTTTTAGCATCTGTCTGTTCACAACAGGCAGATGCTTTTTTTTTCAAAAACTTGTTTGTGATAAATATGTAAGACGTACATCCCTGCATCTCTAATATTTGTTCGATAATTCCCGCGCCAGGGATACGGAGGGTGGGCGACGAAGGAGACCAGACCCCCGGGGAGTTGAAGCATTGAGGTTGGTAGGTTGGTATCTCAAAGCTTCAACTCCCCGGGGGCCGATAGCCCGGAGTAGCCCGGTCCGCCCAAATGGCGGAGGTGCCCAAAAAAATCATAAAATTATTCGTTTAACACATGTTGATATTTTCTTCCGGATTTCAACCACATCTCAGCAATAACCACCGCGTGTATTCCGGCGCCAATCAGGAAAATCCACCAGGAAAACTGATCGGGAACATAATTTCCGGCTGCTGCAATAACCTCTTCAGTATTGCTACCACCCAGCAATTCGCCAAGCTTGAAATCCTGAAGCATAAATTGCAGATAATCTTCTGTGTAGGATGCAATAACAATGAGAGCACCCAGAATAAGACCAATCCAGTGACGGGTTTTCATAACCAGTTGCTTGCCGTAGCGTATAATGATCATGGCAAGGGCAATCATCATCAGAGAGTTGATGACCGGAGCAATAACCGGACCTACCCATGTAAAAGGGATGAGGAAAAGGATGTCCCGGGTGAGCAGAGATTGCGGCCAGCCCAGAAATACCCACAGAAAGATGTAATAGAAAATATCCCACACGGCAAAGGCGTAAATGAACCAGGCAAAGGATGCCTTCAGTTTTCGACCTGCGATAATGGCCATACTGAGCAGGAGGAGCATGGTGGCGGCTTCACGCGCACTTTCAACCCCGATAAGGCCGGGACTGATCATCCTGAGCGGGAAAGCAAAGCCTTCGGGATAGTAAAGTGCCC
>CAYQMB010000200.1:0-3580 GCA_964418565.1 uncultured Bacteroidales bacterium
CAACTGGCACCAATTTGTCGTACCAGTGGCAGGTTGACGATGGCGGGGGCTGGGCAGACATCACCGCAGCCGGTTCAAACCCTACTTATGCTGACTACACAACATCAAGCTTGTCGGTGAATAGCGTTGTGGCAAGTAACGACGCTTACCAGTATCAATGTGTCGTAAGCGGCGATTGTGCCCCTGGTGCCACCAGTAACGCGGCAACTTTATCGGTCAACACCACCCCATCCACTACCATCGCCGGCACCCATGTTCCCGGCGAGGAGCAAATTGAGTGGAACTGGACCACCGTAGCAGATGCAGATGGTTATGCCTACAATACAGTTGATGATTATTCCATGGCCACAGACAATGGCACAAGCACAAGTTACACACAAAGCAGCCTGACATGTGAGACGGCTTACACCCTCTATGTTTGGGCTTATAATACTTGCGGCGAATCTTCATCCATTGAGCTTAGTGAAACAACATCTGATTGTCCTTTTGAATGCGGCACCTCAACACTTACCTTCACTTATAATGGCAGTTCTGTAACTTATGGTACAGTAGTAGGACAGAATAGTACATGTTGGTTAGACCGAAACCTCGGTGCCTCACAGGTGGCCGGAAGCAGTACTGATTCCGATGCTTATGGCGATTTATTTCAATGGGGCAGGCTTGATGATGGACACCAAGAGAGAACATCGAGTACAACCTCAACAAACAGTTCATCTGATGATCCCGAGCATAGCGATTTTATCCTTGAACCAGATTCCCCTTTTGATTGGCGCGTGCCGCAAAATGACAACCTTTGGCAAGGCGTAAGCGGCACCAACAACCCATGTCCAAGTGGTTACCGCTTGCCCACAGAAGCAGAGTGGCAAGCAGAATTGGACAGTTGGAGCAGCGAAGATGCAGCCGGTGCTTTTGCCTCACCGCTTAAGTTGCCCGTTGCCGGCGGCCGTGTTGAGAATGATGGTTCTTTTTGGGGTGGATCTGATGCCTACTATTGGAGCTCTATGGTGGATGGCACAGACGCCAGATACCTGTATTTCGACAGCAGCTATGCCGGCATGGACATCTTGCAACGCGCGCACGGTTGCTCTGTACGTTGCATTAAGGATTGATCTGGAGGAGTTCCATAAATTGGAAAATTAATCGTATAATTGTTTTAGCCAATGAGAAAAATTTGTGTATTCATATCCTTAATCTTAATATGCGTGTTTGGTATTGCTCAACAACATGCAGCGAATGAGCATATACACAACAATGCCAAATCCGCCATCACCATCCTGCACCAAAGCAAAGCCAGCTTACCTTCCGATAGTCTGCTATTTCAAAACGAATTGCAACGGGTGCGAACTGAATATAAAACATTTGCCGATAGCTTAAAATCCTATTGTACGGCTACAGAATATGCAGCCTTTGAAAATCAGAGACTTATCAACCTTTGCTATGCAGCCCCTGGCTTGCAGGAATTTAAGAAAGAACAAAACAAGCTGTTTGAGCATCTGGCAACTTACCATACCCATATCCCAAATCAGGATTCCATAAATGAAGAAATTGCAAAATGCCTGGTAAACAGTTATGAGTCACAAAGCATCTGGTTTGAGGATAGTTTATTGAATCACGTAACATCAGCTATGGATCAACACATGCAAAGTGTACAATCCTGGACATGGTTACCAGCACAAAAACAGGCATTTGTGGATATGTATGCATCACAATATTACAAACGTGGCATTATTTCCATGGCGGAACCGGTATTTCGGCATTTTCGTGAAATTTTTAGCCAACAAAAAAAGACAGAAACAACAGCGCCTGAATGGTCAGAAGATTACCCGGTATTGTCTGCAAAACTGGCTCCCACAGGCAAAAAACTATCTGATCTAAATGAACAGAAAATTGGAATTATAGCAAGTGAAGAAAGCCCCTTTCATCTGATTTATCTAATTGTACAGATACGTAGATCTGCCGAAGCGTATCCTGAAACACAGATATGCGTTTTTCGAAAACCAGAAAAGGTTTCAGATAACTATCTGTCACATGCATTAAAGCGCAATCTGGCCATTGACGATTATTTCATTGTTGATCTGAATGAAACTGACAGTAAAACGGTGGCACAATACCCATGCTGTTATTATCAGACCGATGATAAGGATATTCGGTTTTCTACTAATAATCCCATTGATTTTTTGCAATGGCTGGAAAACCCTCTATCAGAACAAATCAAAAGAAAAAACGAACAGTTGCATGATAACTATAAAAAAATCCAGGCCAGAAAAGACAGCATTGCAGACTTGCCTCCTGATAACAGTTTACAATACAACATAACCGATAACAATTTATCCGTTAATTTTAATGGATATTGGAATATAAAGCCTGAAATAAAAACAAAAACACATTATTTCACCAAATCAGCATACAATCCCATATCAGATAGTGTTAAAATGCTCACGCTGGAAGTATTCATTCAGCAACATCCCGTTTACACTCTAAGTTTTTTCCCTGCAGAAAATCAAACAAAAATCAGCCTGACTGCAGACCCTACTCACTACATCAAGGCTAACTTTGATGATCAACGCAATCAGCAATGGTATAGGGCTTTAAAAACACAGGACTCCTTGCTTTATCGAGATAATATATATGCAAATCTGATCGGAAAATACCCGTTTTCTAAAAGTGTGTTTTTAGATGAAATTACTCAGCGCAGGAAAAAAATTCATCAGAAAATCCAACATGTACAAAACCGGGAAGACAAAGCAAGCCAGGCACTATTGCAGATTAGACACAACATAAACCAATTGTCAAGCAATAAGCACATTACAGCTATGAGCCATGCCGATATCAGCACCTATTATCCTGTTCAACAGTTTGATTCTGTCATCTGGGAAAGCCCGTATTATAAAGCTTGGCTGGATGCCTGGCTTACTTACAACAGGGAAGATTTACAAAACGCCATTGATATGCTTTACAGAACATGGCAAATTGTTCCAAATACAGCCAATACGCTTATGAGTGAATACATTTGGAATAAGATGAACAGCATGGGTAGGTTTGATGTCATGGTACATCTGGATACGACATATTTAATTGGTTGCTCTGATATAAAAGACATTGATATCATGAAGCGTGTTGAAGGTTATAAGCGCATGGCTCCCGGGAAAAAAGCTCCAAACTTTACCTGGCAAGAAAACGGAACACAAATGGACATATACAGCATAGATGCAGATACTACACTTGTTGTTTTCTGGTCAGACAAGTGCAGTCATTGTGTAAAAAAGTTACCAATTATGTATGAAGCACTCTCTGACAAAGAGCATATTTCTGTTGTTGCTGTTGCTGTTGATTCAGATGATAGCAGCCTTCAGATTGGCCAAAAACACATGTCTGCCTGGCATCATGTCTGGGCAAAAGAAGGATGGAAAGATAGTATTATTGAGTTATATAACATATTTGGAACACCAGAAATGTATGTGCTTGATAATGACCACATGATTATTAGCAAGCAGTTGAATTACCCATAAGTTGATGAGTTCTGTTTATGCTATGTCTGGTATATTAATCAAATATAATGATATCCATATTTAACGTCTAA
>CAYQMB010000200.1:3590-4157 GCA_964418565.1 uncultured Bacteroidales bacterium
TGTTAATACCTGAATCCAAGTAGGCTAAATTACCCAATAGTAGGTATTGATTAGTGTTTATTAATCCATTAATTTTATTACTCAGTTTTTGATGATTTCAATCATGGTTAAAGATTAATGTTTTATAAAACATTCACGATCAGAGGATTAGTATCGCAAACCGGATAATTATTGACTGAAATTAGTTGAAACAATGACTGTAAAATAACGGAGATTTTATCTACTTGTTGCACTACTAGGACTATCGGGGATGAATGTTGAAAATAAAATACAAACCAATATGAAAAGCATACTGTATGGAATAACAGTATTTCCTCGGGGATTTACAATATTATTTTTCTTAGGTTTATATTTATCATCATTTGCCCAATCTGAAAGCGGACTTCCTCTTTGGCCTCTTGCTGTTGAAAGCTCTGGGAATTCACAGGTTGTAGATTGGAGACCTGCAAATACTGAAATTATGGATATCCCAAATACTGCACCGTCAAATCATGCAGGAACCGGTGCGGCTTTTGATCATTGCGGAGAACTTGTGTTTTATGTCATTCATACAGGAGTCGATGATGT
>CAYQMB010000201.1:0-4151 GCA_964418565.1 uncultured Bacteroidales bacterium
TTGCTCCCCCTCTTGGACTTGAACCAAGGACCCCCTGATTAACAGTCAGGTGCTCTGACCAACTGAGCTAAGGAGGAAGGTCTTATGTTTTTTCCGGAGATTTTCCTCTAATCCCTCGGAAAATGTGCGTGCAAATCTAAAGGCTTTTATTAATTTTACCAAATATTTTTACAAAAATTTCACACGATATGTTAAAAATTATTGGAATAGGCAATGCGCTGGTGGATATCATGACCAGTCTGGACGAAGATGACTTTCTGACTAACAACAAATTACCCAAAGGCAGCATGCAACTGGTAGAGGCTGACAAAAGCGATCAGTTATTAAAAGCCGCTGCTAAATTACGCAAGCAGCAGGTAACCGGCGGATCAACGGCCAACACCATACGCAGCCTGGCAAAACTTGGCGTGGAAACCGGGTTTATCGGTAAAGTAGGACAGGATGAGTTGGGTGATTTTTATGAAAATGAACTCAAAGACTACGGTGTAAAACCCCGTATGTCACGTTCAGAAACCCCAACAGGCACAGCACTTGCACTGGTAAGCAAAGACGGTGAACGCACCTTTGCCACCCACCTGGGAGCTGCAGTTTCCTTAAGTCCCGGTGATCTGCGTGATGAAGATTTCAAGGGGTTCAACATTCTCTACCTTGAGGGATACCTTGTGCAAAATCACAACCTGCTTAAACGTGCTGCTGAAATATCAAGAAATCAAAATTTGCAGCTTGCCATTGATTTGGCATCATACAATGTTGTGGAGGCAGAACTTGACTTTTTAAAACCATTTGTCCGCGATCATGTGGATATTGTCTTTGCCAACGAAGAAGAGGCCGACAGCTTTTTCCCGGGAAAATCACCCGAAGATGCTGTTGTGGCATTTGCTGAGCTTGCAGATATTGCTGTGGTAAAAATCGGAGCTAAAGGTGCCTATATCAAACGTGGTGAAGAGCAGGCACTGGTAAAAGGCCGCCCGGCCACAACCCTTGACACAACAGGTGCCGGAGATAATTTTGCAGCCGGTTTCCTTTACGGTTTGTCCGAGGGCCTCACCCTCAGAAAAGCAGGCGAAATTGCCAACCTCATGGGGGGTAATGTCATTGAGGTTATTGGAACCACAATGGACGAACATCGCTGGGATAACATCAAATCCGAGATTAAAAAGATCACTTCATAAAAAACAACACAAATCAAAAATAAACGCAGAGATCCTCCCGGCTCTCTGCGTTTATTTTTATGGCTTGCTGCAAGCAGCAAACATGACGCATAAGAATCTGTGACTAAAACAAGCCATGCAGTTCAGCATCAATTTTGTTGATAACGGTTCGCAGGTCTTCATTCTGGTTGGTAAAATCCACATTATCCACATCAATGATAAGCAATTTACCGGTCTCATACCCCTGTATCCAGGCTTCGTAGCGTTCATTCAGACGTTTGAGGTAATCCAGGCGAATGCTGTCCTCGTATTTTCTGCCTCGCTGGCTGATCTGATTAACCAGGGTAGGCACACTGGCCCGCAGGTAGATGAGCAAATCGGGTGGTTCAACCAGGCTTGTCATTAGCTGAAAGAGGGAAACATAATTATCGAAATCGCGGGTAGTCATCAAACCCATATCATGAAGGTTGGGTGCAAATATATGGGCATCTTCGTAAATGGTTCTGTCCTGAACAATTTTTTTACCGCTTTTTCGTATTTCAAGAATCTGATTAAAGCGGCTGTTCAGAAAATATATTTGCAGATTAAACGACCATCGTTGCATATCCTGATAAAAATCTGTCAGGTACGGATTGTGGTCAACGTCTTCATAATGAGGCTCCCATTTATAATGTTTCGCCAGCAAACGCGTTAAGGTTGTTTTTCCGGAACCAATGTTCCCTGCTACAGCAATATGCATAATTTTATCCCTTGATTTTAACAAGTCTAATATACTAAGTCTTTTTTATATTCCTCTGTATTGTTAAAAAGTTTTGAATAATTTTTCAGAAAATTCAGTAGTGAAGAAAAGTACACAAAACACGATAAGGTTAATATGCGAAGGAAAGCACATTCGGATGAACAGGTTATCAGAAAGGCGTATTCTCCCACTGCCGAAATTTTAATTTACCATCCTTCAGGTAGAGCAGATTTTCTTTGTTCAGGCAGTAATCATCCCACGCATCAACCTCAGATACAAGCAGGCTTTCCATTGCAAGTCTTAGATTGTATGCCATCAGGGAACGGTCGTTTAAGAAGACCAAAAAGTTGTCAATCAGAATAAACTCCTGCCTGTAAGGAAAGGGCAGTGTTTTTTGATAAGCACCCATGGCATTAAACACCAATACGGCCTTACCCGGAAATCCCAGGTACAATTTGCTGTTATGTTCTTGCAGCTGCTCGGGCAAACCTGAAAACTGATCCACGACAGGGGTTGTCAGTCCGGATTCACCATACTGGTCAATATGTACAATCTGTCGCGACCGTGAATC
Source organism: uncultured Bacteroidales bacterium (assembly GCA_964418565.1). Classification (GTDB taxonomy): domain Bacteria; phylum Bacteroidota; class Bacteroidia; order Bacteroidales; family ML635J-15; genus JAQIBY01. Next base: position 2,462 of record CAYQMB010000201.1, read on the forward strand.
AAACAGCCAGAAACCACCGCGTGAGGCACTACAAGCGGCTGTCACATCATAATACCCAAGCTGATCCAGACTTACGGGATCGCCAATGGGGCTCATCTGTTTATCCAGAAAGACAATTTCACCGGCACTGGCAAAATACACCAGTATTCTGAGCGGGTCGCTGACATCCACCGATGTTATCATTTGCTCCTGACAATCATAAGCAGCGTATAACTCCATATCAGCATTGTATTTTACCAGGCGATTGCTTTCAAGCAGGTAAACATTTCCAAGATGATCACAATATACATTTTCAGCATTTAATACATCGTCGGTGGCTGAGGGCACACCCATCAGCAAAAACAGACTGTATATAAACCATTGCATCATGACATAAAGATATGAAATTCCGGGCAATTCATAATCCGATCATGCGGATAAAATCGTGTATTGCCTTCCTTTTTGCTTATGCGGGGCAGTTGTTTTTCAAGCTGTCGGATGTGTTTGCATTCGAGGCAAACAAAAATCCGCCTCTTTTCAGGGAGACGGATTTGTATTTATTATGAACGTTGATATTTAGGCATCAATATTAGCGTATTTTGCATTTTGCTCAATAAACTCACGGCGTGGAGCCACTTCATCCCCCATCAGCATACTAAAGACACTATCAGCTTCAGCAGCATTTTCAATGGTTACCTGCTGCAGTTTTCTGGTTTCAGGGTTCATGGTGGTTTCCCAGAGTTGTTCTGAGTTCATTTCACCAAGACCTTTATAGCGCTGAATGTGAACTCCTGCTTCACTTCCACCTGTAAGTTCCAGAAGAATTTCTGCCCGTTCATCTTCATTCCAGGCATAGTGCTGTTTTTTCCCTTTTCTGATAAGATACAGAGGCGGTGTAGCCAGGTATAAATTTCCCTGTTCAATCAGTGGCTTGATATAGCGGAAGAAAAAAGTCATAATGAGTGTGGTAATGTGGCTACCATCCACATCGGCATCCGTCATAATAACGATTTTATGATAACGGAGTTTTTCCAGATTAATGGCTTTGCTGTCATCTTCATTGCCCATGACAATACCCAGCGCTGTAAAGATGTTTTTAATCTCCTCATTTTCAAACACCTTGTGCTGCATGGCTTTTTCAACGTTAAGGATTTTACCGCGAAGTGGCAAAATAGCCTGGAAACGTCTGTCACGACCCTGTTTTGCAGTACCCCCTGCAGAGTCACCCTCCACAAGAAAGAGTTCTGATTTTGTCGGGTCTTTGCTTGAACAATCGGCAAGCTTACCGGGTAATCCTGCACCTGAGAGTGCGGATTTTCTCTGAACAAGTTCCCGTGCATTTCTGGCAGCATGCCGTGCCTGGGCGGCTAAAATCACCTTTTGTACAATGGTTTTTGCATCCCTGGGGTTTTCCTCCAGGTAATTTTTCAAGGCTTCACTGACAGCTTGATTGACATAAGCGGAAACATCCGAGTTACCAAGCTTGGTTTTTGTCTGTCCTTCGAACTGTGGTTCCTGTACTTTTACAGAAATCACTGCGGTCAGGCCTTCGCGGAAATCATCACCCAAAATATCAAACTTCAGTTTAGATAGCATGCCGGAGTTGTCAGCATAGCTTTTCAGTGTACGTGTCAGTCCCCTGCGAAAGCCTGTCAGGTGTGTTCCGCCTTCAATTGTATTAATGTTATTTACGTAGGAAAACACATTCTCA
>CAYQMB010000202.1:0-4073 GCA_964418565.1 uncultured Bacteroidales bacterium
GGCAAAATTTGACGGTATCGTTTAAATCAAACTGTATTCCTTTGATGCATGATGTCCTGTCAGAGATGTTCCACCCGGGCTCAGGCATCCACCTTATTTAAGTCGGGACATAAGCAAACATCCGTAAGTTGTGCCATCAACCTTTAAACAAACACAACACTTTTAGCTATAACTATAATATTATAATGTTTAATCTTATTACATCTATTTAGTTGATCTATATTATTTTTAACGTATTTTTTGTTTTTTTTACCTTGACTTATAATTCTTTTGCGTACTTTAGCAATCAGTAACTAACCAAAACTAAACTATTATGAAACATATTTCTTTACTTTTTGTGGCCATGCTTGTATTTTCATGCCTTGCCACCTCACAAAACCTCACAGTTGAGTCATCGGTAAATGACACAATCAGTGCCGATGTTACCTGGGATTATGATACCGTTTTTATGGATGCATCATTGTACATCCTTGACGATGTTGTATTAACAATCAGCCCGGGGACACGCTTTATATTCAATGATTATTATAGAATAGATGTTGAGGGCTCTGTCATTTCTGAAGGAACAGAAACTGACACCATTTTTTATACGGTAGCAGATACAACCGGCTACAGTGCGGATTATAGTCATGCCGGATGGGAAGGCTTCGAGTTTGACAACGATGGTTCTATGGATGACAATATGCCATCGGGCTTTGCTTATTGCCATTTTTCATACGCAAACTCCTCTGACGATGGTGGTGTTTTTAAAGTGGAGGAGTACAATGATTTGCAAATTGTCCACTCAGTTTTCTTAAACAACTACAGCAATTATTATGGTGGAGCAATACAGTTTTATTACTGCCTGGGAGGCTATATTGATCATTGTCAGTTCATCAACAACTTTTGCAACTATCGGGGCGGCGCCATTGATTTTTACGATTGCTCCAATGTGCTAACTGTATCGAATTGTATATTTGACGGAAACCATGCAAATAATGTTGGGGGCGCTATTAAAGCCGGCGGGTATGGCACTGTGCGCATCATCAACAATGTATTCATGAACAATTCAAGCGAAGACCATGGCGGTGCTATCATGTCATCAGGCTACAGCAACAACCTGATTATCGGGAATCTGTTCCTGAACAACCATACAGATCAGCATGGTGGTGCCATTAAGGTTGCATACTATGCCAGTACGATTATCGCCAACAACACCATTGTTAACAACACTGCTGATTATGGAGGTGGAGGTCTGCATTGCGGATACTACAATGGTTTACTGACAATGAAAAACAATATTTTTCACAACAATACGGATTCAACATCAAGCGAAGGGAATCTCTTTTTGTATTTTGGTGATGGCCGGACTGCTAACCTCAGCAACAACATCATTGGTGGCGGATTTGATGGCATTTGCCTGAACGAAAGTGATTATGTCGGTACCTTTGAAAACAATATGGATACCATTCCAGGCTTTGTTGATTACCCCAATGGGGATTACACAACCGATTGCAGCTCACCGGGTCTGAACCAGGGAATAATATTTCCCGAACTGACAGAATATGATATGATGGGCACTGACCGTATCATTGGAGCATCCGTTGATATCGGTTATAACGAAACCGTCTCGATTTCCAATATTACTTCTCAACCTGAAAACATCACCACATGTGCCGGCACTGAGGTCAATTATTCCGTAGTTGCAGATATGGCCAGTGGCTACCAGTGGGAAGTCAGTACAGATTTTGGCGATAGCTGGACAGCCTTGTCTGACGATGCAGTTTACACCGGCACGACAAGTGAAAATCTGTCGGTAATGCCCGGTGTACCCCTGAATGGTTCCCTGTACAGATGCATTGTTTCCGGACCATGTGAAGACCGGTATTCAGAGGATGTATTTTTGTTGGTTAATGCCTTGCCCACTGTCAACCTCGGCCCCGATGTGTATATCAACAATGCACAAAGCACAACACTGGATGCCGGAATGTACAGCGCTTATGAATGGAGCAATGGGGAGACAAGTCAAACCACTACCATTGACGGATCGGTACTTGGTGCTGGCGATTTCACCTATTCAGTAACTGTAACGGATGCATATGGCTGTCAGAATTCAGATGAGATAGAAGTCCATATAGAAGATGTTTCCGGAATTGCATCTGCCGGACTGAAAGCGGTATCGGTTTATCCCAACCCGAGCAGCGGAACCATTACCATCACAGCACCCGCGCAATCTGATATTGAAATCATCGACCTCAATGGCAAGCTAATCATGCTGAAAAACAGCAAGTCAAACGGATCCACTTCCGTTGATCTCAGCGATCTGGATGCCGGGATGTATTACATCAGAATCACAAACAAAGATGAATTCATCATGAAAAAAGTCATGCTGAAATAAAACACTACAGACAGGAAAAAAGCCTGTTCCCACCGGAGCAGGCTTTTTTCTTATGTGGCGTCACAAATCGCACGTCTTGTTCTGTTGTCAGCGCCGGACAGAAGTGTAACGCTCCCTTATTTCAATGCTAAAACGACCCGGAAACCCGGAGTTTTTGCTGCACCCGAAATTTGCAACGGATTAATTAGAACAAAGATAATCATGCTGATATGAGGCTGTAATTGGAAAATTTTTTGTATCTTTTTGCCTCATCAATGCATTTTTTCATGAAGAGAACACAATTAGCACAGATAGGTGCAGGCATGCTCACGCTGATAATCAGTCTGACATTTTTTGCCTGTAACGATTCAGGAAACCGGGCAGACAGGAGAGACAATCAATCAAAAAGCGACTCAGATGCACATATTCCACGTGATCTGGAAGCCATCAAAGCTGATGGAAAACTGACGGCTCTGACCACCTTTAGCAACACAAGTTATTTTCTGTACCGCGGCCAGCCCATGGGCTTTGAATACGAATTGCTGCAACGTTTTGCCGATCACCTGGACGTGGATCTGGAAATCAAGATTGCCAACAACATTGACAGCCTGCTGCCAAAAATCCGCAATGGTGAAGCTGATATTCTGGCGCACGGCATGACCATCACTACCGACCGGAAAGAAAAAGTGGATTTCACAGATTACCTGTACCTTACCCATCAGGTACTGGTACAAAAAAAACCGGACAACTGGCGCAACATGCACTGGAGTGAAATAGAAAACGCACTTGTTCACGATGCCATCGAACTCATCGGGGATACGATTTCCATCCGAAAAAACTCCAGTTACATAAAACGGATGGCAAATTTGTCAAAAGAAATCGGCGGTAAGATCCATATTGATACCTTACCGGGTGATATTTCTACTGATGAAATTATTCAGATGGTAGCCGAAGGTAAGATAAAGTACACGGTTGCTGATAACAACATTGCCTCCATCATGGCATCCTATTATCCCATACTGGACATTGAAGTACCGGTAAGTTTTTCTCAGCGTATCAGTTGGGCTGTGCCTCCGGAATCTGACAGCCTGCTAGCTGCCTGTAACAACTGGCTTACAGACATGAAAGACGAAGTGGATTATTACGTGATATACAACAAATATTTTAAAAATCGTCGTTCATTTCAGCGCCGCATAGAAAGCGAGTTTTACAGTCTAAACAACGAAAAAATCAGCCGTTACGATGAAATGATCAAGACCTATGCTGAGAACATTGGCTGGGATTGGCGTTTGCTGGCCTCACAGATTTATCAGGAATCGCAGTTTGACCCAAATGCCAGATCATGGGCCGGAGCCCAGGGGCTGATGCAAATCATGCCGGCCACAGCTCGCGAGCTTGGGGTAAGCAATCCCTACAATGCAGAAGCCAGCCTGAAGGGAGGCACAAAATACCTCGATCAGCTTTATCACCGCTTTGATGAAATAGAAGACAGTGTTCAGCGTATAAAATTTACCATGGCATCATACAATTGTGGTTATGGCCATGTGCTGGATGCGCAGGAACTTGCCGGATATAAAGGGTATGATGAAGACATCTGGGATGGCAATGTGGAAGAAATGATTCTGAAACTATCATACCCAAAATACTACAACCACCCGGCTGTGAAATATGGATATGTTCGGGGACTGGAGCCCTACCTGTATGTGCAGCACATTTT
>CAYQMB010000203.1:0-3997 GCA_964418565.1 uncultured Bacteroidales bacterium
TTTGTGGTAACAGTACAAATCACAAATGCCATCCGCTGGGTAGCGGATGGCATTTTGAGTATGGTGAAAGTATGATTGTTTAAAATTTCAGATTTACGCCGCCCATAAAATGTATGCCGGCCTGCGGGAAATAATATGCCCATGATTTCTCTACACCATCTTCGTACCACACACCACCATAAGCGTTGTTGCTATACGTTTCATTCAACACATTGTTGATCTGGAATTTCAGGGATATTTCCGGTATCAGGCTGGTGGAAAAATTGTATGCAAACTCAACATCGTTCACAAAATAGGGATCCAGCATGCGCTGTTCGCTGGCAAGGTTATCAAAATACTGTTTACCGACGTATTTGCTGACCAAAGCCACATCAAAACCGTCAAAAGGATGGAATATCAGGTTGCTGCTTGCTATGACAGAGGGAGAATAGGCAATGTCGGTCTCTTCAACTGTCTTTGACTGATAATACTCATTCCAGTCGGCATCATAATAACTTGCCCAATAGGTAAAATTGAGAATTTTATTCTGTGAGAAGGTAGCATTCAGGTTCCAGTCTACCAGCTCATTAAACCTAAAACCGGCCATCAGCTCAATACCACGGCGGTATGATTCTTTTACATTGGTCATGATATCATACCCGACTGAGCTTTTTTCGCCCGTTGGCACCAGTTGGTTTTCATAATCCATATAATACAGGTTAACTCCGGCAGCAAAGTTTCCACCGCGGTATTCATAGCCCAGCTCATAATCATATAGAGTTTCCGGTTTTGGGGTTTTGGTGGGATCACCGGTTGCATCCTTAAAATGCGTACGTGTTGGTTCTCGATGCCCCAGGGCAAATGATGCATAAGCATTCATCCGCTCACTAAGCTGATAAAACAAACCGGCTTTGGGGTTAACAAAATCAAAGCTGTGCTGCTGATCAAGGACTTTTTTGCTGCCATCGGGCATCAGATCATAATCCTTTCCTGTCATCTTGTAATTTATGTGCCGGTATTGCACATCTCCAAAAGCATTGAGGTTTTCAGTAAACGCATAATTGAGTTTGGCATACAGGTTTGCATCCGTTTTAATGCCGGTATTATCGTAAAACCGGTCGTTGAGTTCAGAGGTGGAAGCATGCCGCATCCAGACAATTTCACCAAAGTGATCGCCATCGTATTTATTCCAGCCACCACCAAAGGTTGCATCCCAGTTGCCCTGATTGTAGTTGAGCGAAAACAGACCGCCATAAAAATCGTTGCCCATCATTTTACGGCGTATAACATCGGTATTGGTAATAACAGAATCCCCGATTTGGACATTTGGCAATCCGTAATAGTTGAGGGATGTTTCGTAGTCATCATACGCTGTCTGTGGGTCCTGATATTGTTCGTAATAGCCGTCTCCACGGGTATAATGCCCGGAAACGTTTACATTCAGATGGCGATCGAACACGTGGGTGTAGTGCAGGTGATAATGTGTCTGCACGTAATTGTCGGTCTGACCATCGTAAAATTGTATTTCACCATTTTCATCAATATACTTACCTGCGGGATTAAAGGTACGGTTTGTTTCCAGGGAATCTTCAGGAGCTCCCCACCACGAAATGCCGGTTCGCTGATCGCCGTGGATAATGTTGGCTTTCAGCAGATCGTTTTCGCCACGGTAAGCTGCCGACAAGCTAAAAGATTCATGATCAACAAAGGCTCTGTCCACATACCCATCGGAGTTCACCTTACTGTATCTGGCATCCAGGGTGAAATGATCGTTGAGCAAACCGGTACCTGCCATGACAGACCCCCGCAAGGTATTGAATGAACCACCGGCTGCATCAAGTTCTGCATAGGGTTTGGCATTGATGCCTTTGGTTTTGAAATTCATGGTAGCCCCGAACGCCCCGGCTCCATTGGTGGACGTACCAACACCGCGCTGAATCTGCACGGATTTCACTGAATTGGTAAAATCCGGCATGTTCACGAAATAGGATCCCTGCGATTCGGCATCGTTGTACGGAATCCCGTCAACAGTGATATTCACGCGTGTGGGATCTGTACCGCGCACCCTGAAGCTGGTATAGCCTACGCCGGTACCGCTTTCACTGGTTGCAACCACCGAGGGCGTCAACTCGATCAGGTATGGGATGTCCTGCACCATTTTGCGCTGATCAAGCGCCTCCTCGTCCAGGGTTTCATGGGTTGTGGGCGTTTTGTCAGATGCTCTTGTAGCACTGACAATCACGTCTTCGGTAACCATGGCTTTAGGTTCCATCTGAACATTAAGCTCATGGCTTTCACCGGTAATTTTCACCTCCCGGGTTTCCGTTTCATACCCCAGGTAGGAAAAGCGGATGTTCTGCACTCCTTTTTTGAGATGTAGGCTGTAGGAACCGTCAGACTGCGTAACCGTTCCGCTGAATGAATTCATAACACTGATGTTGACACCAACAAGCGGATCATTGTTTTCATCCGTTACAACACCTGTGATTTTTTGGGCTTTTGTTATCAAGCCAAAGCCCAGAAATACTACCGCAAAAAGAAATACTCGTTTCATAAAGAAATGTTTTTAGTTAACAAATATTCCTTAATGGGTAATGTCTTAAGATTGTGAGATAAAAAAACGCTTTTCCCTTCGCCGGTATTACCCGGATCAGGTTCAAAGGGTATGATCTCAGCCTTTAAGGCACCCCATTAAGATTACTGCAAAGTTAATGCAAAAACAGAACGGATTGCAAATTGTTCATGGAAATATTTTTTACTGGTTGTGGACAGGAAATAAAGCTGTGATTTTAAAAGAGATAAAAAAACCGGATGAAACTAATCACCCGGCTATACATTTTTTCTCAAATCTGTCAGAAGGTATATCTGACCGAAAAGGCGCCATTATCAGCAAGGAATCCGGTGTACCCTATCAGGTTAAAGGCCGGCTTATAGTCCAGACTGACACTAAAGGGAAATTCATCAAAGACATATTCAATACCAATAATGCCATCCACGCCTGCAACAAGAACATCATCACCAGGCTCATCAAACCACACAGCTCTGTCTCTATCCCAGAGTCCAGCGTGAATACCGCCACCATAATACCAGTAAAGGCCATTTACATCCGGAATAGATTGTTGCATCTCCCATAAGCCGGTAAGGTTAAACCCTCCCCAGCGCGTTGAAAAGATGTATTCCATATAATTGTCTCCTGCGGCCTTTTTATAGGTGATGCCTGTGTACAAACTTCCTCTAAGACCTATGCCATTGCTGTATTGAGCTTTGGCTGCAAAAGCACTCATTGTGATAATAATGCTGACCAGTAATATCTTTTTCATAATCAATTGTTTTTATGGTGTTCACTTTTACTAAAAATCAAATCTCCCAATTGTTCAATAATTCGGTAATTATTTGTTAAGAAACGTCCGGATTAAAAGGTGTAACGTACTGAAAGTGCGGCGCTATCACCCCAAAAGTTTTTATGCCCGATGAAATTAAATGCCGGCTTCCAGTCTCCGCTAAGGCTTAAAGGTATATCAGCAAAAACATACTCAATCCCCAAAATGACATCGCCACCAATTATCACCTTATTGCCGGTTTCGTATTCTTCAAGCTCCCAGTTGGTGTTTTCAATGTCATAATATCCCAGATGGGCACCAAACCCATAAAAGAAATACAGGTTTTCCACCCCGCCCAGGGAATTGTGCATTTCATACAGTAATGTCAGGTTCATGCCCTTGTAGCGTGTTGCGCCTATAAATTCAAATCCTGATGATCCGGCACTCAGGTATTTAACAGTCACACCCTGAGATAAACCGCCACGCAACCCCACAGCGCCGGTATACTGTGCTTTCAATCCCGATAGTGCTAATAATCCGATGATAATTGTTAAAATCAGTCGTTTCATACGTGTTTTCTTTGTTAACAAAAATACCACAAAGTAACTGTCCTGCAAAAGGCATTACGGGAATTTTTCAACGAATACCGGTTAATCCATCATACCGGCTTTCTGACCTGCAGGGTCAGTTTGATAGTA
>CAYQMB010000204.1:0-3977 GCA_964418565.1 uncultured Bacteroidales bacterium
TTACATCCTCCACGGCCTGGTTATTTTCATTCTTCACCGTTGCTTCAAGATGAAGCTTTGCCGTATTGTTGCCGATGGATTGGGTATAGTAAAATACACCCCATTTTTTAAAATGCAGTTTATCGGTTTCCACCAGACGCACGTGCCTGTATATGCCTGATCCGGTGTACCAACGTGAATTGGGTTGTTTTGAATTATCCACCCGCACGGCAATTACATTGTTTTTGCTATTGAGTAAGTCCGTCAAATCATAAGAGAAACTTGAATATCCATATGGGCGTTTACCCAGGTATGTGCCATTTATCCATACTTCACTGTTCATATAGATGCCATCGAATTCTATAGAATATTTTTTGTCAGGGTCATAATTCGATACATCGAATGTTTTGCGGTACCAGCCAATACCGGTGGGGAAGAAACCAATGTTCCCACCGCCCGGTGCATCTTTGTCATTTTCCAGTTCAATGCTCCAGTCGTGTGGCACATCCAACGTACGCCAGTCGGCATCGTTGAATTCAACTTTCGAAGCATTTGGAAAATCACCCAGGGTAAATTTCCAGTCGGCATCAAAATTGGTTATAATACGACTTTTGCTTTGCTGGGCAAACACCACCATGCTGGAAAACAGGAAAATGAATGTGAGTATTTTTTTCATGGCATTTTATTATTATTGTTGATTCGTTATATGATTCAGTGTATTGTGAACGATGTCTTTAACGGCATTTCTGTTGTTGTCTTCTTAAAAAGACCTTACTACGAGCTTCCTTTTGTGGGATTAATGAGATATCTGCTCCAATGTTTTGAGCAACCTTAGCGGGACTATCCGTGATTAAGGTACCGCTTTTCCGTCCAATACGGATTCTATTAATCGCACCTCCTCGGAATGCAATGGTTCCAGCTCCAGCAACTTAACATTTTCTTCAAGCTGCTCCTCCCGGCTGGCTCCGGCAATTACCGAGCAAACAGATGGCTGACGGAGTACCCACAACAAAGCCATTTGGGCCAGGCTTATTTGTCTGTCGGATGCAATTTGATTCAATGCTTTTATCTTGTCCATTTTTTCAGCAGTCATGCTGTCTTTTTTCAAATAGCTTTGGCTTTTCATGGCCCTGGATCCTTCAGGAATTCCGTTCAAATATTTATTGGTTAGAAGCCCCTGTGCCAAAGGTGAGAAAGCAATGACTCCATATCCTGCATCTTCTGCCCATTGCATCTGCTTCTCCGCTTTTCTCTCGAACATCGAATACTTCAGCTGATTTAAAACAAACGGAACATGATGCTTTTTCATCAATCGACACATTTCCTGCATCTGAGCCACTTCGTAATAATTGGAAATCCCGATATACAATGCCTTGCCCTGTTTGCAAATATCTCCCAGTGCCATAACCGTTTCTTCCATTGGCGTGTGGGGGTCTGGAAGATGATGATAGAAAATATCAACATATTCCAGACCCATACGCTTCAAGCTCTGATCGAGGCTGCTGAATAAATATTTTCGCGAGCCTCCTTTTCCGTAAGGCCCGGGCCACATGTCATATCCTGCCTTGGTAGAAATAATCAGTTCATCGCGATAGGGCACAAAGTCCTTTTTGAACAAACGCCCAAAATTCTCTTCAGCTGATCCATAGGGGGGACCATAGTTATTGGCCAAATCAAAATGGGTGATGCCGAGGTCAAATGCTTTTCTGAGGATATTGCGGCCTAAATAAAGGTCATCGGCTTCGCTAAAGTTGTGCCACAACCCCAGCGATAGCAATGGCAGTTGTAAGCCTGATTTACCGGCACGCTTATAAAATTCCGGTTGGTACCTGTCCGGGTTCGGCAGATAAGGTGCCACCGGACGATGGTCGTTGGGTTTCATCATGATAATCCCTGGTTTGTTTCAAACAAATATAACGATTTTTCAAACTTTTGTTAGATGCCTCCTGGCAATAACCGCTAACGGAAATCTTTATGAACAGTTGGGGAAGGACTACCTGGGTCCTATTCCCGGGTAAGACATGGTGTTTTGTTGCCATAACAGGCCTTCTTACCAATAATCAAACAGCCATCTTCAAAATGGACTTCTTTCATATTCCAGGGATACCCCTTTCTGATGCCGCTATATTGTCCATTCCCTATTGGTATCAAAACGAAGGTTGGCCAGGGACCCCTTCTGTTTTCTTTGAATGTTTTATCTTCACTCCAAATCAAGTTCCAGTATTGATTCCAATGAGCAAACTCAGCATAAACAAATGTGGTCCAGGGACCGGAATCATAAAACCGGCTTCCCGGTGTATTTGCAAATGAACCAATAACATGCAGCGAATCCAGGTTTCCAATTTGATCGATCCGGCGCAGAAAAGGCTTTGTAACCTCAACAGCATTGGCACCTTCGGCTATCATACCTGCAAGTGCATCTTTACGGCCGTTTTGGAGTTTATCCATGGCTTTGCGGGTACGGTTATTGAGTTGGGCAAACTTCAATTTTTGCGCATCCGTATGGTTAAACATCAGGTCAAGAACAGACTGGCCTGTTAGTTTTGCAAAAAGCCTTGTATCATCAACCGTTAATTCCAGAGAACCTTCTTTGAGGCGGTATATACCCGCTCTTTGCCGGGCAGTTTCGGGTTTTGCAGAATCATTTTTTTGAACTATGGGTGGCATTACAAACGAGGTATCGAATGCTGCTTTGAGAATATCCCTTCCCTGGTTTGCGGCAGGAAACATGGAGGTATTGCCCTGAATGTAATAAAAGAAATCTTTATCGGTTAACCACGCAAAATCGGCTTCAAAAATGCGGTTACTACCGCTGTGTGTAATGATCTTTCCCCACCTGTTGTGCTCATATATTACCCAGCCGTATCCATATTCAGAGTATCCGTTGTTTTCTGTTAGATAACCTGTTGTCCAGCGTTTTGCCACTTTTTTATTTAAGACACCATTCCCCTTCACGGTTGTTAACCATTTGTGCATGTCTGTTACGGTAGTGTGTATGCCGCCGTTACCCCGAAGATGCCAGTTTGGGCCATCTTCTAACCAGCCGCGCTTATAAACTTCACCCCAACGTTCGCCTTTTCCGTAACCAGTTGCCATCTGGTTTCGGTTCCAGTCGGGCAAAATGTAACCGGTCTGAGTCATTCCTGCCGGTAGCAGAAGCTCTTTGCGTAAAAAGGTTTCATAACTTTGCCCGGAAACTCTTTCGATTATCATAGCCAGTAGTGAATACCCGGTATTGGAATATCCGTAGCCGGAACCGGGGCTGAATTGCAAAGATGCTGACATGGTTCGTTCAACGTAATCCTGAACTTCAATGGGTTCGTCGTCAGGACCTATGCCTCCCGGTAGGCCGGAAGAATGTGTAAGAAGCTGGTGTATAGTGATGTTTTTTTTGTCTTCAGGTACTCGATTGAAGTATTTAGTAATTGTATCATCCACTGATAATTCTCCTTGGCTTTCGAGAAGCAAAATAGCCGCAGCAGTAAACTGCTTGGTAATAGACCCGCACGTCTGAATTGTGCTTGAGGTATAGTGGCGCCTTGTTTCGCGGTTGGCCAATCCATAGCCTTTGATTAGCAATATTTCATCGCCCTTACTTACAACTATAGCTCCAGAAAAGCCAAGTGTTTCCATACCTGATAAGTAGCGGTCAATATTCTTGCCTGCTTCTGAAGTGATTTTCGTTTCAGGCATGGATTTATCGTCTGAAACATCTTCATTGTTATTATTTCTTGACATACAAGAATACAAGTTGAACACAATCAGAAAAAAAATTAATAATTTTTTCATAATATCTTTTGTTTTATAAAAACTAAGATGTTCGTCACGCATGACGCACAACAGAAAGCTGTATGCACCGTGCGGGATGAAAAAGTACGAACTATTTGCCCTGGTAAAAAATTTTGCTAAATTTGATGACTGAATCCGCTGGAACCCCTACCGAATGGTTTATACAGCATGTTGGCGCACGTTTTTATTTTCATAATGCGCTATTTATG
>CAYQMB010000205.1:0-3951 GCA_964418565.1 uncultured Bacteroidales bacterium
GCGCCATACTCTTTGAGCGGCCGTATGAGTATGGTCACACTGATCCCCTGCATATGTGAGGTGACATGGACATGGGGTGTCGGATCTGCCGGAATCTCTTCTCCTGGTGCATCACCGGCAACGTCGAGATCGGAATGTACCGGAATATAAGATGTCAGGGAATCCATGGCTTTGCTGACCATCTCTTTTGCTTTGGCCGGCAGCTTCATCCCGTTTTTTCCCAGGGTCTCACATATTTCCAGATGCTTGTGTGAAAACCGAACCAGTTTTAAACGGGTGGGGGTTTCCCTGGTAATTTGCACCCTGGCATCGTCATTTCGGGGATTGGGATGCATGGTTACACTGATTTTTCCTTTTTCAACACGGACGCGCAGTTCCGGGTCCCCTTCCACGATTTCAACCGGCGTGGTGATATCTTCTTCAAAAAACAAAAGCGGATGTCCGATCAACGCAGGTAATGCCTTGTCGTCATCAATTTCATAATAGGTTTCCGAATATCTTTGCCGGTACCCTGTATAGTAAGTTTCCGCCTCAATGGCGTCACAAACTTGATGATCCTGCTCAGTGAGATGTTTCATGGATTTGTGATTATTATATAAATTCTTCAATGCCACCGGCCGTCCTTTGGTCCAGGTGCCGGTTTTCGTTAATTTCTGAAGACGAGGCGTAATGTGGCATGAGTTGTATCTTTCACTGTATGACAAAAGCCAGATCAACCGTTCGTCATACGGATGTTCGCCGCTTGCCGTTTTTTTCCGGTCCCCGTCAAGGGACTTTCCGATATTCAACAGACGGCTCAGGTCTTTTTCCCATTTGGGGACCGGTTTTACAAGGTTTGTAAGCGTCTTGGTCCCCATGGCCTGGTGAAGGGCCTTTGCATGTTTATTTTTGGCTTGCTTTTTAACACCCACTTTAGCAAGCAACGCGCTTATTTCAGCTTCCAACCAGACATATGATGAAGCGGATGCTTTATCTGCAATCTCTTCCAGCCGGTCTAAATTTCTTTTTTCAATTGGAGCATCAGCCCAGCTTAAACTAAGAATATCTAAAAAAATATCCATGGGGCCGGTCATGCGTGCCGACGGTAAATCGAACCAGGGAGAGTCACCCGGACTGCCGAGTTTTTCATCAAAGACCGCCTGCATGGCCACTATGGCGAACCCATGGTCATGATTGATTTTTCTTGCAATATCGATATAGGTTAATGCGGTACGATGATCCTCGCCATCACTGCTTGCCGCAAGGGCCAGTATAAAAAAAAGACCGGGGTAGCCATCCAGAAAAATATTTTTCTTACGGCTTTTGCTCTTTTTCAGCGTCAATGCCTGTTTAAACCCTTCCAAGGCTTGGCCATATTTTCCTTTAAGCATCTGCAAACAGGCGTTGTGCGCACAAATCAGGCTGGATGGCGCGCTGTTTTGGGTTTGCAAAATTTTTTGATATGCATCTGTTTTTCCACAAAGCAGCAGCACTTTGAGCAAAGATTCATGTTTTGGAGTTACCGTTTTGCCATCTGTCTGGGAAATAAAATACGTTAGCGCATCTTCTGCCGGTACCAATGTATCTGCGGCATCCTTTAAAATAATCGAAAGAATTTTCATGCGGGTTGACACCGGGAATTTATCAAACAGCGTCTTGGAAAAAGGACGATGGAATACTTCCAGAAACACAGAATCCGATTGATACTGCATCGGTAGATTTTGCATGGCCGATTTGTATACCAGCTCAATATCCGCCAGGCGCTCATGGCTGAAGGCGGAAATCCGCACGGCTCTTAAGTATTCCGCCCGATTTTGAAATGAAAAGCGGCCTTTGTCGGATTGCTGAACACTATGCAATGTTTTATCCGGAAACGGGCATACGTTTAAAACAGCCTGGGCCATGGCATCAAAACAGCCTTCATTCACAACGTCTTGAATCACACCCAACAGGGAAACGGGGCAGGAAACGCCCTTTGGGCTTTTAATAATAAGATCCTGTTTTTCAAGCTGGTTCAGCATAGGACGAAGCACTTTGGTAGCTATTGGCCCATCCGCCGCATCCTTGGCCCCAATGGTGTCAAGGCAGGCCAGAAGGTCTTTTTGCCTGAATGGCAACACCTGTATGGAAAGTAATTGAATAATCCGCTGCATTACGGCAGGGAGCTGTCTGTACTGATTAATACTGTTGTTTTGTTCCATATGCATTGGTCGTATTCTATGTCGGGTTTTGTTTTATTTTTCATTGTGATATGACGACTTCTATATCAAAGAATTTAAAAAAAAAGAAAGTAAATATGACACAAAACAATCAGAATTTTGAAACATTAAAACAAGGTTTAACCGCTTATACCGTTCCTCAATTAAAATCACTGGGAACTCAGATCAGTAAAAAGTTGCCGACCCGCAAAGCCGAACTGGTAAACCATATTAATGAACTGGTATTTAGAAATCTCGAAGAAATTGTCAAAGAACTGGACGAGCTGGGTGTTGCAGCGCTTGAAGAAGCTGTTTTTAACTGGGGTGGTGAATTCAGAACCAAACAATTTATCGCAAAATATGGGGCATACCCCATCCTAAGCACGTCACATAATCCTTATCGAGACGATCTTCATCTGTTATTCCTCTTTTTTATCAAGGGCGGGATTCCAACGGATCTGCAGGATAAATTAAAAACCATTCTTCACCAGCCCGAAACCGAATCCATCAAATACAGCTCCCAAAAAGACTTTCAAGATTTGATTATCCGTGAAACAGAGCTTGCCGCTGCAATGAATTTGAGCATGATGATTGATATGGTCAATGACGGGAAATTAAAGGTAAGCGGCAAAACCGGCCGGCCAACAGCAGCCACCATGAAAAAAATAAATGCGGCGTTGTATGACGGTGATTTTTATGAAGATGATGAATATGGTCCGCTTCAATCCTTTGCATGGCCGCTTCTTCTCCAGGGCGGCGGCATGGCGGAGCTGGACGGCAACACACTGAAACTGACAAAAAAAGGGACGGCCGTGGCCAAAAAAGACCTGGCTTACGGCATAAAAACCATTTGGAAAAAGTGGGAAAAAACAACGCTGATTGACGAATTCTCACGGGTAACACATATCAAAGGACAGAAAGCCGCCAAGGGACGCGCCCTGCTCTCTCCCATCCGCAGGCGCCCTGCCATAAACAATGTATTGTCGCATCTTAAAGAGGGGCGCTGGGTATCTGTTGATGAGGTTTCACGATATATGCTCTCCGAGGATCTTGACTTTAAGATGGCAAATTACATGGGGAAACTTTACATCATTGACCCCCACTATGGCAGCTTAGACTATTGCTATACCTGGCCCCTGTTGCAGCTACGCTACATGCTGGTCTATTTTTTTGAATATTGCGCTACATTGGGCATTTTGGATGTTGCTTACAAAAAACCGGAATATGCCCGGGAGGATTTCAGGGACAACTGGGGCGCAGATGAATACGACTACTTAAGCGTATATGATGGATTGATGTATATCCGGATGAACAGGCTTGGTGCTTATGTTCTCGGGGCGTCAGAACAGTACGGGTCGGAAGATGCCAAGGCGTTTTGCATTGTGGATACCCTGATCCAATATAAAGGCAAAAGTACGCCGTCAGCCGACATCCTGCTCTATTTGGACAAAATTGCCGATCGAAAAGAGACGTCACAATGGCAGATTTCAGAATCAACCCTTGCCATGGCCATTAAAAACGGTGAAAAAATTGCAGATATTAAAGCCTTTTTAAATGACATCACCTCAAAAAATCCGGGCAAACTGGTGATGAATATGCTTGATGAGATGATGGATATGGCAGCAGCCGTCGTGGATAAAGGGACGGCAACATTGTATGAATGCCACGCCCAGGCGCGAAAACAAATCTTATCAAACCGGCAGTTGAACCAGCTTTGTATGCCCCGCAGGTGATGCGCATATCGTTGTGCTGCCAGGGAAAAAAAAGGCATTTT
>CAYQMB010000206.1:0-3895 GCA_964418565.1 uncultured Bacteroidales bacterium
AAACATTTCGAAACGGGTACCAATTTAGCTGCCCTTTCAGGGCGTATCCGGTCGGTTCTCAGCAGGTACGGACGTTGTCCGCACCTGTTTTGAGTTGCCCTTTCAGGGCGGATTTGGTCGGGGCTTAGTAGGCATGGACGGTGTTCATGCCTGTGATTAGCTGCCCTTTCAGGGCGGGATGGGATTCAGTTGGCACATTAGTGCACGAAAAAAATCAGCATTTGCTTTTATGAACGCCCTGAAAGGGTATCAATCAGAAATTAAACATTTCGAAACGGGTGCCATTTTATCGCCCTGAAAGGGCACATCATTCAGGCTACGGCACCGTCGTAGCCTGAATGCAACAAACCGGTTGCGCCCTGAAAGGGCAATTCAATCAAAACTCACCTGACGGGGCTTCCTGAATTCATGTGTAATGCCTTATGTTTGGTATTTCCATTTCAATCCATGATGATCTGTCAGGTGATACACAGGGAGGCGTTGATGTCGTATAAAGCTATGGCGTTTATTCCTCAACAACAATTTTGCCGACAAACTGCAATTCAAAATCCTCATCGATAAGCTTCCAGTAGTACAAACCATCAGAGAGATCAGGCAGCGCCAGTGAGTCAGCGGTAGTTTCCTTTGCCATAATTTCATTTCCGGTGTTATCAAAAATTTCGACTATAAATAATTGCCCGCCAGCATTCTCCCAGGTCAGGATGTCATCCTTGGCGGGATGCATCTCCCGAGGGCTTTCCACATGCACGGAGCCACCTCTATAAGTTCCCTGCATGTTGTTGTACAGTTTTTCCAGATTGGGATCGGGTTCATAACGGGCAATCAACTGATTTTCTGTCTGACTTGCCGGTGTGGTCTCAATTTGGTTGTCTGATGCTGCTTCCTGTGGATTTGAATCCTCAGCGGTCTCCTGTGTATCTGATGTTGAATCTGCGGTCTGATCATCAGGGGTTTGATTTAGGCGCACATCTTCGCCGGGCAGATTCTGTTCAGCCAGACGCTCTTTCGTATCTTGTTCAAATGGCTTATTAACCAGAATCAAAGCTGCAGCAATAAGCACAATTGAGGCTGCCAGGCCACTCAACATGCGTTTGTGTTTACGCCAAAACGAAATGGCTTGTACTCCCCTCGCGTTTGTTGAACCGTCACGCAGGAATTTTTCAAGCTCAGGGTTTTCACCGGAAGCCATTTCAGTGACACTTACCACTTCAGTAGCACAGGTGTGACATTCCTGCAAGTGGTGACGCATTGCCTGTGGTAATTGCTCATATGTCCCACTGTTGATGGCATCTGCGCATCTGGCAATTTGTTCCGGTGTTAAATGCTTGTCAGTTTTATGCATAGTTTCAGGGCATTCTAAATATGTTATGTTGTTTTTCACGATCCTCCAGCATTTCCAGCATCAAACCAATGGTTTCTTTTGTATGGAAGTGCTCATTTTCACCATTCAGGCGATACAGGATCATATTCATCTGCTTATTCAGCCACATCCGCACGGCATCCCCGCTGATGTCTTTCTTTTCCACCAAAGCAAGCAAATCTGCCAGGCGTTCATGAATCTGAGTTTTTGACAGATCGTCTCTGCCCTCAAGCATTTCCATGGCCTCTTTCACCAGCTTTCCGGCATAATCTTCTACATCGTTGCGCCCCAAAGGGATGTTGTACCAATACTTTAAAAACAGCAACACTTTGGCATGCATGGATCCGAAGAGCATCAGTGCCACCTTCAGACGTTTGAGTTCATCCTTCACCAGGGTATGCTTTGCAGCCTCATAACTGAAGGTAGGCGCATCCTGCCTGACATATTTGTCAGCCATTTCTTTAACAGCGTACCAGTGTTTCTGTTCTTTTCTGATTATTTCAGCGCACATTCGGTTTAACACGGCGATATAATAAGTTGTTCGTTTGGATTTTCCCTGAAAAGCACTGTCAATCTTATCCTGCTTTAGCAAAAATTTCTCAATGATTGCTGTTTCCACATCCTCCTGTTCCCTTTTAGGGATTACAGATCTCGCAATATAACGACCAACAACTTTTTCAGTCAGTTCTTTCAGGGTATTATAAAACCCATCTTCATTCGTTCTGTTTAATTGGTTGCTGTGTTGTACCAAGATTGAAATATTTTTTTTCAAAAATACAAAATTACCAGGATTGAGACCTGATTAATATTAATTAAGCAAGCTTTCAATCCTCATGCCAAAATGCCTGCAAGTTAAAACTGATTTCACATTTTACAACTATGGCAAAACGCTTCTGCGGCAGGATGTCTGCCTGCATGCCCGTGGGGCAGGCAGCGAAGCCGCCAGTATCATCACTGCGGAATTTCCGGTGGTTTGCGCTTTTGTTTTTTCTCTGCGTGTTTGCGCTTATTTTCCAGCCGTTTTTTCTTTTCCTTGCGAGGCACACGTGTTTTTTTACGCTTTTTTTCCGGTTTCAGAGCCTTTTGGATAAAGGCCAGCAGTTTTTCAATAACTTCCTGCCGGTTTGCTGCCTGTGAGCGGCCGCTGTCGCAATCCATCTGCAACACATGATCGGATGTCAGGTAAGATTTGCCTTTTTTTATCAGACGGACTTTTTGGTCTTCTGTCAGTGCCTGACTGGCCTCAACATCAAAAAATACCTGCACGCGCGATTCGGTTTTGTTCACATGCTGACCGCCCTTACCTCCGCTGCGGCTGGTTGTAAATGTGAGTTCTGATAAAAGGCTTACTGTATTCACTTCGGGATCACGCATCATTGAATATCTTCTGTTTCAATCCACCCCTGAGGCTTACCTGTGGCATCGTAAATTTTCAGATTTAATCCTTTGGCCAGAATTTTAGCCTTTTGAAAAGCATCCTTACTATCTGATGTCTGGTAGATGGTAAGGCGGCGGGAGCGGTCATAAATGAAATTGATTTTAAAGACATCCTGTTTCTGGCTAACCCTTGTGTTTGTCAATCCACGAACAGCACTGACTTCACTGGCTTTAAAAACTGAGATATACTGCACATCCGGCAATGCCTGCCACGGGCCTATCCCCTTGTTAAAAACAAAGCCGGAATTTCTGTATCTGCGGTTTTGCATATCCACCTCTACACCCGGCTTATGCAGCATTATCAGCAATCCCAAAACAAGGGGGATCAATCCAAAAATGCTGAAAAACAACAGTATGATTCCGGTAATCAACAGCAGGATCGTAAACACAAGGGATGACAGAGGTGTCCGCTTTGCCGATACAAAATATCCTGATGTCTTGTTATTATTATCACTCATAATAAAGCATTTCAGACTGGCCGTTGGCCACATTCATTTGTCATAAAAATAACATTTTTTAACGGATGACCCAGCAAAAATGTGGATTCATTATCCGGCAAGGAGCAAAATAGTTTTCCGTTGTTAGTCAATAAAATGGAAGGTATTCAGACAGAGGCAGCAGCAGACTTTTCCATCGGTAAGGTCTGAAATCATTTACATACAAAGAAAAATGTGGAAGTGGCTTATAAAAGAATGCCGCCATAACACAAATGGCAATGGCGGCAATAGAAATTATCAAAATGCTATAACGTATTATCAGGGCTGAACATATATATCATCCGCACTATTTCCGGTAAAGCTATTGCCTCCACCATCGGTAAAGCTCACGTTTCGTGCAAGGTAAATGCCATAATTGGCGCTATAATTAAAACTACTGTTTGCTATTTCAATGCGCGTGGAGCCACCGCACCACACATTGGCTTTACCAAAATCAAACAAATTATTCATTTCTGCCATTAACGGCTCCCATTGGCTCCAACTACGTCTTTTTGTCGATGTAATATCGGACTAAATGCGGATTTTAGCTACTTAAAGGTTCGGTAATTTTATTACGAGGTAAAGTATGTTTTGTTCATACAAAATTATAGGTCAATTGTAA
>CAYQMB010000207.1:0-3892 GCA_964418565.1 uncultured Bacteroidales bacterium
CTTATGAAGTGTATGCTGAGGATGCCAATGGCTGCATAAGCAGTACCGAAGATGTGACAGTAAGAGTGTATCCAGATCTTGTGATTGAAAATGTCACTACCAGTTACGACAGCATTTGTCCCGGCGATCCTGCAATTGTTGAGGTGGATGTCAGCGGTGGTAATGGAGGCCCGTATTATATGACCCTTCAAACCGGTGATGTGGTGCCTTCTCCATTTACGGTCTACCCTGAAGAGACTACCATGTATTACATTACGCTGCATGATGAATGCGGTTCGCCAACCGTTACTGACAGCATAGAAATTATTGTGATGCCTGAACCCGAAAACAATTTTGTTTCCGACAGGGTAGAGGGCTGTCCTCCGTTGTCAGTGTCATTTAATGAGCTGAACGAAGATCAGGGAAACAGCTACGAATGGAGCTTCGGAGACAATGGCTTTGCCTACACGAAAAATCCAACTCACATTTATGAGTACGAAGGAAACTATTCAGTTAGTCTGACGGTTACCTCGCCATTTGGCTGTGAAAAAACCCGATCTACAGAGAATATGATTGAGGTATTCCCTGCACCAGTAGCTGACTTTTACACAGACTTTAACAATGTCAGTGTGCTGGATCCGGAAATCAGTTTTGTCAGCATATCTGAAAATGCCGATTCAACATTCTGGTTCTTTGGTGATGGTGATTCCTCACTTATGGCTAAACCCAACCACATTTTCGACGGTATAGGAGAATATGAGGTTATGTTGATTGCTGAAACCGAAATGGGTTGCCGTGATACCGTTGTGAAAACAGTACGTGTAAAAGACGAATTTACCTTTTATGCACCAACTGCCTTTACACCGAACGGAGATAAAGATAATGACTTCTTTATGGTGTATGGTAACGGCATTGATCCCAATGAGTTTACCCTGCGTGTTTACGATCGCTGGGGTGAGCTGGTTTTCGAAACCGAGGAATATGATAATGATAATCCAATTGAAAATGCATGGGACGGTACCCTCTTGGGGAACAGATACAAAGGCGACAGGCTGCTTTCCCCCGGTGTTTATTACTGGTATTGTAAATTTAAAGACTATACCGGCATCTGGCACGAAAAAGAAGGCACAGTGAACCTTATCCGATAATGCTAATATCATAAATGGATAAAGCCACCTTTTACCGGGTGGCTTTTATTTTTTGAGTACCTCGGTAGTGATACGGTTAGGATAATTTCCTTTGGTTTATATGTAATATTAAGAACTAAAAATAATAAATTAACTGCATTCATGGCAACCTTTATGGAGATGAATCGTCTTAAGTGTAAATAGTTTAGACGACCATGAAAACCACGTTTGCACTTTGTTTTTGTTCTTCATGTCTTTCTGATATTATTTGTTGGAACATGGCAGGATTTTTCAAGTGTATTTTAATCCGGAACCATTTTTTTTACATAAAAGCCATGCCATGAAAACATTAAATCTGATAATCGCAGCGTTCCTGTGTGTTGGATTGACTACCAGCACCAAAGCTCAAACGTATTTAATTTCTGATGGAGGTAACATCAGTACCTGCTCAGGAACAATTTACGATTCCGGAGGAGCCTCTGGAAATTATAGCACAAACGAGGACTATACAATGACAGTTTGTTCTGATAACGGAGCGCCCATTGAGCTTGAATTTACCCAGTTTACAACCGAAAGCGGTTACGATGAATTAAATATCTATGATGGAAACAATGACGCTTCGCCTCTGATAATTTCAGCAGATGGATCCGCATTGAATGGTGAAACCATCACCGCAACAGGCAATTGCCTTACACTTGTGTTTACTTCTGATTTCAGTGGATCCTATGCAGGATTTGCCGCTGAAATCTCCTGTCTTGAGGATTGCCAGGATTATACAGTGGAGATTATCAGTACGGATCCTGCCCTTACCAATACTGATTCCGTGTGGATTGATATTTGCCCCGGAATGGATGTTACTTTCGAAGCCGAAGGAACATATCCCAATAACAACATAAATTACACACAAAGCGATGCCACAACAACCTTTCACTGGGAGGTGCTTGGAGAAGATGGTGCAGAAGATTACGAGGGCGAAGGAATGACAGAATTCACATACACCTTTAATGAGCCGGGTGGATATTACATCAGCCTTGCTGCAACCGATGCGAATGGTTGTTTTATTGAAACCAATCAGGAGTATCGGGTAAGGGTTGCTGTACCTCCTTCAATTTCCGGTAACGTCATTCAGGATACGGTATGTCCCTATGATTCTGTTAATATGTATGGGTTTGCGGTTCCGGATTCATGGACAATGTCGATTCAGGATGAGCAAAACGTGGAAACCTGCATTGTGGATGATGTCGGATCTCTGCAACAGGTGGATTTTACCTATAACACATTTCTACCCGGCCAAACCATTACCAGCGGTGATGATATACAGGCTGTCTGCATGAATATTGAGCACTCATTCATGGGCGACTTGTACATATACCTTGTGTGTCCCAGCGGTCAACAGGTTGCACTTCATGAATACTATACTTGCAACGGAGCGTATTTTGGTATCCCCGATCAGGCCGACGATTGTAACCCGGGAACGGGCTACGATTATTGCTGGACCATGACAGCATCCAATTATATGGAGGATGACTGCTCTTCTGGTAATACTCTTCCTTCCGGTGATTATTTGCCTCTTGAGTCTTTTGACAATCTTGTGGGATGTCCTGTAAACGGAACCTGGAGCATCCACTTTATTGATGACTGGGGTATTGATGACGGAACATTGTTTACCGTTAACCTTTTCTTCTCAGATGATATTCTTCCCGCCGAAACCTGGAGCTTTGATATGGAAATTGAAGATTCATACTGGAGCGGAGAGAACATTGCATCACAGGATGGGAACTCAGCGCTTGCTTTCCCTGAAACCTCAGGTGATGTGCCTTATGTCTATAATGTTCAGGATAACTTCGGTTGTAATTACGCCATCTATGATGATGTGTTTGTCCGGGCTCAGGATGATCCTGAGTGCTGCGAAACGCCCGAAGCCACTGTTCCCAACGATACAGCCATTTGTGATAACACCATTACTTTGCATACCGAATTGGATACGAGCATAAACACAGTAATCTGGTCTCAGATTAGCGGTCCGGGTATTGCCGACTTTGGTGGTACTGAAACCAGTACGGATCCAACCATAACTGTTGACGAATGGGGATTGTATG
The DNA here is from genome assembly GCA_964418565.1 of uncultured Bacteroidales bacterium. GTDB lineage: Bacteria > Bacteroidota > Bacteroidia > Bacteroidales > ML635J-15 > JAQIBY01. Next base: position 3,206 of record CAYQMB010000207.1, read on the forward strand.
AATTTCAACTTATCGAAGAAAATTTAACGCCTGAGTGTTCCGACACGGCTGTTGTTGCTGTTGAGTTTTTTCAGACACCCAATGCACAGTTTAGCAAAACCCCGATCCTCTGCTATGGCGATACAACCATCATCGAGTACGTTGGTAATGCTACTGCCTCTGCAAGTTATACATGGGATTTTGACGGCGGTATCCAGGCAGGAACCGGGCAGGGACCCATTGAAGTGTACTGGAACGATGCCGGCCTGCATGAAATCACACTTTCGGTTGAAGAAAACGGTTGCCTGAGCGGCGATACTGTGCAAACGCTGATCAACCCGGAAGAACTAACGCATACGCTGACAACCGAAGATGATCGCTGCTACCAGGCCTGTGAAGGCTGGGCAGAAGTAGACGCAGAGGGTGGTACCATGCCTTATACATACTCATGGGGCGCCAACAACCTGAATGAAAACCTGTGTGCAGACAACTACGGCATCACAGTTACCGATGCCAACGGATGCGAGACATCTGAAACATATACAATTACCGAACCTGCAGAACTTGTTGTTGCATCTTCTTCATCGCAAAACCTGACCTGCTTTAATGCCAACGATGGCGAAATGCAAATCACCGTTACTGGCGGCACAGGAAGCCTTGACTACAATTGGTCTGACGGCGGTACTGGTACGAATCGTATCAATATGG
>CAYQMB010000208.1:0-3883 GCA_964418565.1 uncultured Bacteroidales bacterium
ATTGCCTGGTCAAACGGCAGCACAGAAGAACAACTTTATAACCTGCAGGCCGGTACTTACAGTTGTACCCTTACGGATAACAACGGGGTGGAATACGGCGACACGCTGACAATTACCGAACCGGAACCTATATCTCTGAGCTACAATGCTGAGCATATTTCTTGCTTTGCCGGTAACGACGGTATGGTTGACATCAGCGTTAGCGGAGGCACAGAGCCTTACCGTTATCAATGGTACGACCCGGATTTTGCGCTTGCCAGTGTCCAGCAGGACATTAGTGAAGCCCGGGCCGGTGAATACATGCTGTTTGTTAAGGACACAAACGATTGCGAAGGCAGCATCACAGTGATGCTCAATCAACCTGAACCCATTGAAATCAGCCTTACTGGTGATGACATTCAGTGTCACGGAGCCAGCACCGGTAACATTTATACAGAAGTTGAAGGCGGAACACCGGATTATACCTTTAGCTGGTCGAACGGCAGCACACAGGAGAATCCGCAAAACCTGCCAGCAGATACATATATGCTCACGGTTACAGATGATATGGGATGCGAAGCTTTTTCAGAAATCAGCCTGTATCAACCCGAAGCAATTGATATCAGCATGTCAAGTGTACCTGTAAGCTGTAATGCTCAGCACGATGGTGTCGCTATGGCTGAAGCATCCGGTGGTAGCGGAGCTTTTGAATACCTCTGGAATACAGGGGCAAGCACAACTACCATTGAAGACCTCAGCGAAGGAACATACAGCCTTACGGTTACTGATATTTTTGACTGCACGGCGGAGGATTCCGTATTGGTTAGCAAAAGCGATGTGGACTGTATTAACATTCCAAATTCATTCACCCCCAATGGCGACGGATTTAACGACACATGGGTGATTCGTAACGCTTACCTCTTTGATGAGTGTTACGTAAGAGTATTTAATAAATGGGGAACCATTGTTTTTGAAAGCACAGGGTATACCGAAGCATGGGACGGCACCTATAACGGAAGCATATTACCATCCGGAACGTATTATTATGTGTTTAAAACCACACCTGACAGTGCGGAACGTACAGGAACATTAACAATTTTAAAATAAGGCGGTAAGCAGAATACATCATGAAAGAAAATTACACAGGTATGAAAAAATATGCATTGATTCTCATTGTTTTGTTTGCAGGATTGCAACTCAAAGCGCAGCAAATGCCCCTGCGCAGCCAATACATGCTGGATTATTTCACATTAAACCCGGCAGTAGCCGGAAGTTTTGATTACACTCCCATCAATCTGAGTGTACGTCAGCAGTGGGTAGGCTTCGAAGGCGCACCTGCATCACAGTCAATAACAGCCCACACATACATTGGCAGCAATGTGGGTTTAGGCGCAGCGTTTTTTAACGAAATTGCAGGCCCATCAAGGCGTACAGGGATGTCCGTATCATTTGCCTATCACCTGCCTCTGTCAAAGGATTTTAGCCGGAAATTATCCTTTGGCTTATCTCCGGTGTTTTATCAGCACTCCATCAATACTGAAATGCTGACAACGGATCAGGAAGGCGATCCGGTAATTGAAAACGGCTTTGAAACCAAATTATCCCCCGATGCTAATTTTGGCGTCATGTTTTCTGAAAAAGACACATATTTTGTGGGATTATCGGTTTTCAACCTGCTGGAATTGCGTACTGACTTGTTTCAGGATATGGATGATAACAACAATCCTGTAAAACGTACATTTTACCTTACCGGTGGTTATACATTTGAGCTGAGCGATCTGTTTAAATTGCAGCCTTCGGCACACATGCAGTATCAAATGAATGCTCCTTTTCAGGGCGAAGGTGCGATACGGGGAATTTATAAAGACATGATCGGTCTCGGTGTTTCATACCGCTATCAGGATGCCCTCGCCTATTTGCTATCTGTTGATCTGGGCAAGATTCGTATCGGTTACTCTTATGATATGACAATGTCAAATCTAAAAAACTACAGTTCAGGCTCGCATGAATTCCATGTAACCTATCGCATTACAGGTGACAACAAATCAAAATCACCGTCAAACCAGGGCAACACTCCAATGTTTTATTAATTTTTGAATAAATAATCTGACAACAATGCACGGTATCAGACTATCATTTCTGCTCATAGTTACACTGTTTCTCAGCATAAGCGGCTACAGTCAGAACGCAAAAGCTGTTGAATTGATGAACAAAGGCAAATATGCTGAGGCAGCTAACATACTCAGCATGGACAAGTCAATCGAATCCATGGAAAATGCCAACCTTTCGGCATTGGGCGTTTGTTACATTCAGCTCAGAAACTATACAGATGCAGAATCGGTGTACCGTGAGCTAACCTCCAGAAAGAAAACAAAACCGGTTAATTTCATGTACCTGGGGGAAATTCTGCTTATCCGGGAAAAATATGATGAGTCCAAAGCTGCTTTTACCCGTTTTCTTGAAGACAACCCGGACAATTACCGTGCAAAATTAAAAATCCGCTCCTGCGATTCCTTACAAACCTGGGCATCACATAAGTCGGATATTACATTGCATCCTGCCAAATTCAACAGCCCCGAAGAAGAAAAATCTTCGTTTCTTTATCAGGAGAATCTTGTCTTTGTAACCAATCGGATACCCGAAGCATACAGAGACCATGAGGCCATAGAAAATAACACCAGCCTGGGTTACCGGATCGTAAAAAACGAAGAGCAACTTTTTCATGAAGACCTTTTTGAAACGTATACCTGTGAAGCTGCTGATTACTGTCCGGGCACCAACACATTTGCTTATACCCTGAGAAAGAAGAAAAAATTCATGTATGAAACCGGTTTCTCTACAGCCGGAATCTTCTTTCGCAAAACTGATTCAGAAAATGACAGCCTGATTGCTTTTCAGTGGGAAGGCATGCCTGAAAATATCAACATTGCACATCCCGCCTTTTCTAAAAAAGGCACACGCTTGTTCTTTATTTCCGATATGCCCGGTGGCCAGGGTGGAAATGATATTTATTATTCGGATTTCAAAGATGGCAATTGGGCAAAACCTGTCAATGCAGGTGAAAACATCAACACACCCGACCATGAGGTATTTCCTGTAGTTTCCGGCGACAGTGTTCTTTATTACGCTTCCGACGGTTTCCCGGGATATGGCAACCTTGATGTTTACGCTGCAGATGTAAACGGCGATCAGTTTGGAACAGCGGTAAATATGAAAGCCCCCATTAATTCCGTGGGCAATGACTATTCATATTACCCTGAAAATCCATACGAAGGATACCTCAGCACCAATCGCTCAAGTCTGAGCGAAGGCAAAAATGACATTTTCCGTCACAGCCGGCCACGGCCCGAGCCGGAACCCGAGCCAGAACCAGAAGAAGAACCTCTGGTGTTCAATCCCAACAACTTTAATCCCCAACCGGTGTATTTTTCAATTGAAGATGCAAACATTCATACATCTGCCATTGCTGATGTTAAACAGATCGCAGACAGCATGAAATTCTACCCTGAGATCAGCATTCAGATAATCGGACATGCAGGCTCAAAAGGACCAAAATCACTCAATACTGAGCTTGCTGAAGAGCGTGCCCTTGCCGCAAAAAACAAACTTGTTGATTACGGCATTGATGCATCACGCATTGCTGTGAAAAATGCCGGAATCACAAAAGACCGCATGGCTGAGGGAATCACCTGTCATGTACAGCTTGGATCATCCAGAGCAGCGGGTAAAGCCGACTGGTTTGCCAGTCTGATAGACAACAGCATGTCCGTCAAAGAATACCGTAAGGGAGAATATTCGATTTATTACGTCGGAAACTTCCGGGATATTGAGGAGGCCAACGCTTTGAAAAAGGAACTTGCTGATAAATACGACCTTCAGACCCTGATAAATTACGGCTCCCGCG
>CAYQMB010000209.1:0-3799 GCA_964418565.1 uncultured Bacteroidales bacterium
CGGTGCAAGTCCACTGACATCAATTGATTTATGAACGTTGTCAGTATGCAGGTTAGGCTGTTAAATGAATTACTTCACCCGCAAACCTGCCGGCACATTAAGCGGATGGATTTTTATATCATCGCTGTATCCTTCTCCAATGATTTCAATCTCTGCACGGCGGTTATACTGTCGTGAACGGTCTGATGAGATTTCTTTTGCAATGGGCTGTGCTTCACCAAAACTTTTCACCTCTACCTGTGAATTGTCTACCCCGTTTTTGATCAGATAGTCAGCAATGCTTTGTGCACGCTTGTCACCAAGTCTGCGATTGTAGGTGTCGGTACCAAAATGATCGCAGTGGCCGTTTATGCTGACTTTCATGTCAGGGTGACTGTTGAGGTATTGTGACAGTTGAACCAGATTGGCCCGGTATTCAGCTTTCAGCCGGTAGGAATCAAAATCAAACAAAACCTGTTTGATGCTTAAAATATCACCCGCTTCATCAGTACTTTCTCCAATTTGATATTGTTCAGGTACATCTGGTTTTACCATGTCCAGCAACGTATGATCACTCAGCGACATAAACTCTACGCGCCGGTTATATTGTCTGGCGGCATCATCCTCTATCTGCCTTGCAACCGGCATATTTTCACCAAATGATTCCGTTACCATTTGCTTTTCTGAAACGCCCTCCCGGGTAAGGTAGGCTTTTACAGCATCAGCACGTTTCTGTCCCAGCTTAAGGTTGAATGATTCGCTGCCTTTATGGTCAGTATGGCCGTGTATGGCTATCTTTAGGTCTTTGTTTTCGTTAAGGGTACCGGCAAGCGTATTCAGATTGTCATGGTATTTGTCCTGAACCCCGGATTTATTGTATTCAAAATACACCGGCTTGATGGCAACTGCACTTGCTGCCTCTTTTTCAGCTAAATACTGGTTTAAAGCAAGTTCGGATGCGTTCAGGTATATATCAAGAGGGTAGGTATCTGAATCGAAATCAACCGGAATGTTTACAGAAACAGTTTGGTCCTGCGTGCTTTGTGAGCTCATTGCAACCAGTGTGATTTTGCCAACCGGTATGCCTTCTATCGAAAAGGTGCCATCCGTAGCGGGTGATAAAACCTCGATGGTGTCCCCGGTTTCTTCACTAATAGCTGCTACTTTCATGTCGGTTGGAATGTTGTTGTCAAGTTCCGGAATATAAATTTTTCCGTTAAGCATAACCACTCTGTCCTCGTAAGGCATCCGCAGGCTAAAGCAATCTGATCCTGAGATGCCTTCACGGCGTTTGTTGGAATTCTGGGGGCAATAGATAAATTGACCCTGGAAACTGACAATATAGGCCAGGTCATTACCAACTGTATTGTATGGATAACCAAGGTTGAGCGGGTTATCCCACATGTTTTCTACTGAATCGTAAACCGATACAAACATGTCAAAGCCACCGGTATTGCCATGACCTTCACTGCCAAAGTAGAGTTGATTTTCACGTTCAAGCAAAAATGGTGTTTCTTCATGCAGCTCTGTGTTTAAGGTTTCTCCCAGACTTTCTGGTTCGCCCCAGTTGCCTGTGTTTTTATTGCGTTCAGAAACGTATAAATCAAGCCCTCCGCTACCACCGGAACGCTCAGATGTGAAATAGAGTTTATCTTCATCACGGGTCATCACAGCATGGGATTCCCACTTTCCTGTATTGATGTTGTCATTAAGCTTGCGGGCGGTTTTCCATTTGCCATCTTTGAATTCAGACATGTAAATGTTTCCATCATCACTGTCATCATGCACCAGTAACAGTTTAGTACCATCATATGATATGGAAACCGGCATTGTGAAGCCGGATAATTTGATGTCATCATTGATTTTTGTCGGCTCCGTCCAACTTCCATCTTCCCAAACAGAATAAAAGATATCATCCACAGGAAGCTGATACATTTCCCGGTCGTTATTGAGATCCGGGGGGAAAATATTTTGTGTTCCAAGCGTGTAAACAAAAACAGAGTCGTTTCCACTGATCACAGGGCAGCGCAACACCTCTCCCTCAGGTATGTCAACATCAAAATTGTATCTTTTTACCTGATACTTTTCCGGCGGGTTTTCCATGGAATATTCGCAACTTGCGATTTCTCGCTCCACCAGATTATCCGTCAGGGTTTCCTGATTACGTTTGTCGAAAGTCTTGAATTTTTTGAAATGTGTGATGGCTTTATTGTATTTGCCCTGCAGCCGGTAAGCAATGCCGAGATAATACTCTGTTTCTACCGGTGCCTGATCTTCACGAAATCGTTCCTTATAATTGCTTGTGATATTCTCTTTTGCATCTGTGAGGTAGTCGATTGCAATATCCAGATCGTTTAATTCATCGCTGTGCAAATAGCAAAAGCCTAGCTTAAAGGCGTAATTGGCGTTTTCAGAATTGTTGCTGTATAACTGCTTGTAATTGTCAATGGCTGTTTGATAATCACCCAATGCGATGGCCTTTTCGGCATCTTTCCAGAGGCCGCGGTCGCCTGCAAGACTTTCTTTCGGAAGGATAAGAAAAATCAGGAACAGGCTTGTTATAAGGGATAAAATTTGTAATTTCATGTCAATAATGGTTTGAGTATAAAAACAAATATAACGTATTTTATGCTAGATAATAACAATTAAGTTTGAAGTTTGTTTTTATTTTTACAATAAAGGGCGTATGATATACAATCAAATTGAAATTTTTATACAACCGAAAGCAGAGGGATTTCATCTGATAACCGATGAAATTGTTAGTCATCTTGGCGATTTGCCCGATCAGGGAATCCTTCATGCGTTCATAAAGCATACCTCAGCAGGCCTGAGTCTGAATGAAAATGCCGACCCTGATGTGCAGCACGATTTAAACCACTTTATTAAAGATCTGATTCCCGAAGATTATCCTGATTTCAGGCATACCATGGAAGGCCCGGATGATATGCCGGCACACATAAAATCTTCCCTGGTGGGACAAAGCTTAACCATACCTGTAAGTGGTGGGAAGCTGGCCATGGGAACATGGCAGGGGATCTATTTATGCGAATTCAGGCGTAAAGCAGGGGTAAGACGTATAATTCTTACAATAATTTCCTGATTCCTGCTGCATGACATGATTCTTTTGATGTAATTTTCTTATTTTCGTCGGATTATTGATAATATAAGAAAAACTAAATAGTATGCAAAAATTATTATTGCTTGGAGATGAGGCGATTGCACAGGGTGCGATCGATGGTGGAATGTCCGGTTGTTATGCGTATCCGGGAACACCCTCTACAGAAATTATGGAATATGTGCAGCAGTCAAAGCAAGCTGCTGAAAAAGAAATTCACCGTCAGTGGTCTGCCAATGAAAAAACCGCTGTAGAAGGTGCCATTGGTATGTCTTATGGTGGAAAACGCGCTATGGCATGCATGAAGCACGTTGGTCTTAACGTTGCCGCTGATGCCTTTGTTAATGCCTCAATTACCGGTGTTAATGGTGGCCTGGTTATTTTGTCGGCTGATGACCCCAGCATGCACTCTTCACAAAATGAACAGGACAGCCGTTTTTATGGTGATTTTGCCATGATTCCTATTCTGGAACCTTCCAATCAGCAGGAAGCTTATGACATGACGCACGGCGCTTTTGAGTTGTCTGAGAAATTCAATGTCCCTGTTATGATCCGTATTACCACACGTTTAGCGCACTCGCGCTCGGGTGTTACTACCAAACAGGAAAAACAACAGCTGAAAACTGCCCTGCCGGCAGATCCGAGACAATTTGTGCTTCTGCCTTCAATTGCAAGAGAGAATTACAAAAAGCTGCTTGAAATGCA
>CAYQMB010000210.1:0-2872 GCA_964418565.1 uncultured Bacteroidales bacterium
TGACCTACAGCATTGATGTAAAGGCCAAGCGGTAGCGGTTCTTCCGGATGCATTAAATTTTTTGAAAACCATCTGCATGGTTGTAACGATTATCTGAACAGCCCTGTGACAGGTATGGTCTGTCTGCTGTCATGACACAACCAGTTTATATCTTTATCTTCCATAATGCTCACTTTTTGAGGCTTTCCCTGACGGGAGAAATCAAGTCAGAAGCCGCCTGTGGTATATCAGGGCTTTTCTTTTACCCATGTTCATCGAAGTTTGGTTTATAATGCCCTTACATCAGGGAAAGCAAAAAACGGGCTATAGAACGAAATTCAATCATACGGCAACTTCGCTGAAATCCTGAATCCCTTCAGAAATAATTTCAAATTTATATTTCGCAGCAACAAATTACAAACCGAGGGGAAAGTGCCCGGAATTAAACTATTTTATTAAATCTTAATGTAAAATGATTATGAAAAGTGTTATGAAAATTTGTACAACCCTTGCCGTAATGGCCGTTGTGTTCACGGGTTGCAACAAAGATGAAGATCTTGCGGCGCCGGAAATGGGCGAAACAAAAATCAAGTACATCACGGAAAACTCTGCCACCCTTACAGCAGAACTAACAGATGAAGGGGATGAAATTGTAAACAGGAATGGTGTATGCTGGAGCACTGAACCCGAGCCCACCATCGATGACAATGAAGTAAAAGCCAGCGATTATGAAGATATTTTTACTGCAGAACTGGAAGATTTAACCGCAGGCACAACGTATTATGCCAGAGGCTATGCCACAAGCGATGCGGGTACATCGTACGGACAGGAAATCACGTTTACCACCACAACGCCGGTGGAAGACATTGAAGGCAACCAGTATCCGACCGTTCAGATAGGGGATCAGATATGGATGGCGGAAAACCTCAAAACCACAACGTATAACGATGGATCTGCTATACCCAACGAAACCGACAATGATGCCTGGTCTGAGCTCACCACAGATGCCTATTCATGGTGGGAAAATGATACTGAAGAGGCGAACGATGACTGGGGTGCCTATTACAATTACTTCGCAGTAGAAACAGGTAAACTGGCCCCGGAAGGATGGCACGTAGCAACCGAAGAAGACTGGAACGAGTTGATAGCTTTTGTTGATGAAGATGCAGATAAGATTAAGCATATGGGCAGCACAACATTTGGGGATAACAATCAAACAAATTTCAATGCTTATATGGCAGGATACCGGGCCGGAGGTAGTGGCGGATTTGCACGCCGTGGCGAATGGAGCTTTTTCTGGATAGGCGGTGAAAATGCCGGGGGCGTTAATTATTCAACCCGTATTGAATCAGATTCCAAAGGATTTGAGCACGATGCCAACAGTTCACAAACCGGATCTTCCGTTCGTTGCATTAAAGACTAAACTCCACCAAACAAGACAATTTTGGCGAAACATCTTTTAGCAGGTGTTTCGCTTTTTTTTTCACATTCCGAACAAAAAGTATTTATTCCCTGATAGCTGAGAAGCAAAGCTTGTTCAGATGTATTCTTTCCCTGCGTCAAAAATCAGGAAACCTTATATGATATTGCCCGGGCTTCTTCCCCGGATTTAATCTCCATACGTTTTCTTAATATTCCTTTTTAGCGGAATCTTATCGTTTTTGGTTTTTTGACACTATACTTATTTGCATTTAAGTGCCTTTTGTATTGTTTTTTATCCTCAGGCTTAATTCCATTTGCTCGTTACTATAATATTTGTGATCTTGCAACGCGTTATAGCTACAATGATATTTATGGTACAACAATGTCTTAAGCAGAACAATGTATGCACAGATTGATGGGAAATACGGTGAGATTTATTCTGGCACTTTCAGCTTTGCTGTTGTCAGCAACAAGTCTTTTCGGGCAATACGGCACATTCAATGCAGATGAGCGCGAAATAAAACAATACCCGGTGTACGATACGTATGTTGACATCATTGTTGAGTACAACAACGGACAGACAATAACTGAAGTGATAGCAGAGCTGGACAGCCTGGCCGAAAAAAGTCTGAAGGCATCAGAAAACCTGCAATACCTTTTTTTAAAAAATGAAATCGCCAACATTCTCAGCCACCGAAGTGAGTATGTAAGAGCATATAACATCCTGAAAAACAGCACAGAGAAATTCAGGACCCGACACGACACCCTACACATGGAATACTATGCTTCCCTGCGGCTGCAGCGTAATCTGCTAAACAGGATAAAGAATTCACCAACACATGAAGTGACGGAAACCCGCTCTCAGGAAGAACTGTTCGAAGCGCAGTTTGCTCTGCTTGATACCTTGGGAAAAACGGGTGAGGCCTACCGTCATTCTTTGATTGACTATGGTCTGATGCTGTTCAGAAAAGGAAAAACCAAAAAAGCCATAGAAAGCATGTACAAAACCCGCTATATGGCGCTCGAAGCGGATGATCTTACCAGTCTGGCTCTGGCCGATTACAGCATCATAACCAACATGCCGGTATCATACGACCTGCTCCAGACACAGCAGGAAGTTCTAAAGGCAGACATCGGGCTGTTTGAATCCCGGAAAAGCTCTATCCCGGTAAAACTTTATAACGCATATTTTCACACCCTGGTCAGCTCAAATTACCACGAGCATTTTAACAATCCTGACAGTGCCATTGTCTATGCAGAACAGGCCATAAACATACTGGATTCACTCAATTATGCGGCATATAACATCAAAGCAGCAACATACGGTAACCTGGCAATCTATTACGGCAAAGTAAAGGACAGTCTGCAGATGTGGGAATCTCTGGAAAAGGCACGCCATCTTGCTGAAACACAATCCATGTCGGCATACAACCGTGCTTTTGCCTATCATCTGATCTCAAAAGCAGCACTG
>CAYQMB010000211.1:0-2519 GCA_964418565.1 uncultured Bacteroidales bacterium
TTGCATCTACTCCCTTTTCCTTCATCTCGTTTACCACTTCCTCGGCGGCATCTTTGGAGCGTGCATACGTAATGGCGACATTAGCACCCAGCTGAGCAAATTTAAGCGCAATCGCTTTTCCAATACCTCTGCTTCCGCCGGTAACCAAACAATTTTTTTTAGTTAAATCCATAATCCTTGTCTTATTCGTGTCCTTCAATTGAAATATTTTTCAGCGTACGCTTAACCAACCCCTGAAGTACCTTGCCGGGGCCAATTTCAACAAACGTATCGGCGTTATTTGCTTGCATATTATTTAATGTTTGAGTCCATTTAACCGGGCTCACCAACTGATTCAGAACATTTTCTTTAAGGGCAATTTTATTTATAACAGGTTTACCAGTAACATTACTGTATACAGGAAACTGTGGATCGTTAAACTCTACGTCATTCAGCGCATTACTGAATTCGTCAAAAACATGCTTCATTAACGGAGAGTGAAAAGCACCGCTAACGGGCAGCATTTTAGCAAGACGACATCCTTTTTCCTTGGCAAGTTCAACGGCTTTTTCCACGGCTTCTACAGCGCCGGATATAACGAGCTGGCCTGGCGAGTTATAGTTTGCAGGCACAACTGGTTTCCCTGATTCCTTAGACGCCTCCACACATATCTGATCTACGATTTCGTCATCCATCCCAATAATTGCCGCCATTGTTCCGGGATTTATTTCACCGGCATTCTGCATTAACTCACCTCTTTTAGAAACAAGTTTCAATGCATCTTCAAAGTGTAAAACATCTGCTGCGGCGAGTGCAGTAAATTCACCAAGGCTATGACCCGCAACCATATCAGGTTTTTCATCCAAAACCCGATACAGAGCATAAGAATGCACAAAAATTGCGGGCTGTGTGTATTGGGTCTGCGTAAGCTTTTCGCCCGGCCCTTCAAACATCAGGCTGCTAAGTGAATAGCCCAAAATCTGATCTGCTTTATCAACATAACTTTTGAACTGGGAATTGGATGAGTAGTGGTCTTTCCCCATTCCAACTTTTTGAGAACCTTGTCCCGGAAATAAATATGCCTTCATAATTGTCTGTTATTTAGTCCATTGCAAATAGAGGGCTCCCCAGGTCAATCCTCCGCCAAAGGCTGATAAAATAATTTTATCGCCTGTCTTCAGCTTGTCTTTCCAGTCGTATAAACAAAGTGGAATTGTTGCTGCTGTGGTGTTTCCGTACTTATCAATATTTATCATCACTTTCTTTTCATCGAGACCCATTCTGCGCGCTGTAGCGCTGATAATTCGCAGATTTGCCTGATGAGGAACTAACCAGGCTACATCATCGCCTGAAAGCCCGTTTTTATCCATAATCTCTTTAGATACATCTGCCATACCCTCCGTTGCCTTTTTAAAAACGGCTTTGCCATCCTGGCGAATAAAATGTTCTCTATTTTTTACCGTCTCTTCTGAAGCGGGATTCAGGCTTCCGCCGGCAGGCTGATAAAGCATACACTCTTCATCTCCTTCAGTACGCTGTATGTAGTCGATAATACCGCCCTCTTCGCCCTCTTCCAGAACAACAGCTCCTGCAGCATCCCCAAAAAGAATACAGGTGGTTCTGTCGGTGTAATCGATAATGGAACTCATTTTATCGGCCCCGATGACTAACACTTTTTTGGCTCGTCCCGCTTCGATCATGCCGCTTCCGGTGGAGAGGGCAAACAGAAAACCGGAACAGGCTGCAGAAAGGTCAAATCCATATGCGTTTTTTGCACCAATACGTTTTTGAACCAAGGCAGCAGTGGCTGGAAAAAAGTAATCCGGCGTAACTGTAGCGAGTATAATAACGTCTATTTCTTCAGCATCAACCCCGGCATCCTTAAGTGCTTCTTTTGCAGCATTTGTAGCCATGAAAGAAGTTGCTTTATCAGGATCTTTTAATATCCTTCTTTCTGTAATGCCCGTTCGGGACCGAATCCAGTCATCGTCGGTGTCGACCATGGTTTCCAGCTCTTTATTGGTCAATACATAATCCGGGACATAGTGACCCACACCGGTAATTTTTGCTCTGATCTGGCTCATTCTACTGATTCTTTATTATTGATGGTGGATACAATTTTATCATTTATTTTGTGCTCCACACATTTCACGGCGTTAAGTATCATGTTTTTGATAGCCACAGGAGAACTGCTGCCGTGACCTACCAGGCTCATACCATTCACTCCAAGAAATGGAATTCCACCCACGTGTTCATAATTGAAGGGCTTCATTGTGGTGCCAATCACATCATAAACAAGCTTTTGAGAAGGTTCGTCAAGACCTTTCTCTTTCATGGTTTTTGCAAGAAGTGATTTTAGAATCTCGGGAATAGATTCGCCAAACTTGAGCAAAACATTTCCGGAAAATCCATCACTTAAATAGATATCTGTTTTTCCCAGCAGAATATCACCGCCTTCGATATTACCTTTAAAAGAATCAAAGTCGGAAAGCATTTGATACACCTCTTTATGCATATCAAGTCCCTTTTCTGGTTCTTCG